>DASYKL010000059.1:0-2259 GCA_035995405.1 Chloroflexota bacterium | reverse complement strand
GGAATAACCCGGTGATGCGTCGGTTGACGGCATGCCTGATGGCGGCGGTCATCGGGACGCTCATGCTGGGCTCTGTTGCGCTGGCGGATGCGACGCCCATACAGCTCATCCTGCTGTATATGCCCAACGTGTCCAACACCGGCTCCTCTTCCGCCAGCGGTATTGCCGAATTGGTTATGCCTGAAGGCGAAGTGCGGATTTCGGCTGCTGACCTGCCACGCCTCGACGGCGACAAGCAATACGTTGCCTGGGTGATCAACAGCGAGACCAATCAGTATGAGCGGCTCGGCGCCTTCAACTCGGCCCAGTCGACAGGCGCAGTCCACTACGAGACCGTATTACCCGATGCCATTCCGAACAATCACTGGAATCTGCTTCTGGTGACGATCGAAGCGAGCGCTACGCCAACGCGTCCGAGCAGCAAGCACAGTATTGCCGGGGTCTTCCCGCGTGGCGAAAACGAGCCGCTGCCAGGCGTACTGCCGAACACCGGCGGGGAGCTGGGATCTGGGAGTTGGGAGCCGGGCTATCGGGCCGATTGGCTGCTAGCTGCGGGACCTGCGGCTCTCACGCTTTTGGCTGGCTTTGCCGCAGGATACGTTCTGGCCAAACGGCACATGTTGACCCCCAACTCCCAAATCCCAACCCCCAAATCCCAGCCATGATCAGAGGAATCTACACCACCGCTGCAGGCTTGGCGACCGCCACGCTGCGGCTGGGCGTCGTCTCGAACAACCTCGCCAATGCGGCCACACCTGGCTACAAACAGGATCGGCTGCCTGAGGAAGCCGGCAAGTCGATCGACCTGATGAAGTTCGCAGTTGACGCGCAAGGGCGCCCGGTAGGCAGTGTGACGCTGGGCCCAGGTGTTGGCGTCTCGCAGCTGGACCTGGCGGCGGGCCCACTTCAGGAAACGGCGAATCCGCTTGATCTCGCAATCGGTGGCAGTGGATTTTTCGCGGTCCAGCGAGCGGATGGGTCGACGGCGTACACGCGCGATGGTGGTTTTCATGCGGATGCGAGCGGCTCACTCCGCGCGCGTGACGGGTCGGCGGTTCTCGACAATGCCAACCAGCCCATCACGCTGCCGCTGGGTGGCGATGTGGCCGTGGCTGCCGATGGCTCGGTCCTTTCGAACGGCACGCCGGTGGCCCAGCTGCAACTCGTCGATTTCGCCGCCGGGGCACAGCTCAATAAAGTCGGCAATGGCATGTTTACTCCACAAGCTGGTGTCGCGCCGACCACGACCAACGGGGTCCAGCTGTACCAGGGCTATCTCGAAGCCTCGAATGTCGATATGACCGAATCGATGGTCTCGACCATGAATCTGGTGCGCGCCTACGAGGCCAACCAGAAGCTACTGCAGATGCAAGACGAAACGCTGAAGAGCACTGTCAATGAAGTAGGCAAGGCCTGACCATGGAAGTTTCGCAGCGCATCGCCGTCACGGGCATGCTGGCTAGCCAGCGTCAGCTCGACGTGGTGTCGAACAACCTGGCCAACGCTAACTCGACGGGGTTCAAGAAGGCTGTGGCGCACACGACGGACGCTGGCTACCAGGCTGGGCTGAACGCGCCAGTGGGGCCGGGGGGTATTGACGTGCGTCTGGTCGGCATCGGTGAAGGGACACAGCTCGCCGACATCAACCACGAGTTTATGCCTGGCGCAGTTCAGGCGACGGGCAACCCGCTCGACGTTGCGTTGCAAGGCGACGGCTTCTTTCAGGTGACCATGCCTGATGGTTCGACGGGCTACACGCGCGACGGCTCGTTCGGTCTCAACGCCACCGGCCAACTGGTCACCAGCGGCGGTCTGGCGGTGCAGTCGACAACAGGCGGCAACCTGGTGGTTCCGCCGGGTTCGATCAGCGTCCGCTTCGACGATGGCGGCCAGTTGATGGCGACGGATCCAACGGGTGCGGAGCAAGCGATTGGCGCGCTCGGTCTGGCTCAGTTTCCCAACAACGGCGGCCTGCTGGCGAGTGGGCAGAGTCTGTGGACGCCGACGGCGACCTCGGGCGCCGCGATGCCCGTGACGACGACTGCCGCGACAGCACCCCTGGTGGTTGCCGGCGGGCTCGAGGCATCGAACGTCGACATGGCTGTTGAATTCACGCGCCTGATTCAGGCGCAGCGCAGTTACCAGATGAACTCAAAAGTAGTCCAGGCGTGGGACGATATCGAGCGCATGGCGCACGAGCTGCGCAGCGCATGAGCCGTCAGAGCGTGACAGTACTTTTGGGTCGGAATGGATTTCCTA
>DASYKL010000058.1:0-7959 GCA_035995405.1 Chloroflexota bacterium | reverse complement strand
CAGCCGCCATTTCCGTGCCATACGTTGCCCAATCAGCTCGCCCGGCCGCGGTTTCGGCCGATCGGAGATGGTCACGGGCGGCCGTGGCCAGCTCCAGCGCCGTGCCGCTCGTCGTCGTCGGCGCAGGGCTCGTCGGCTGCGCCTGAGCGGGCGTCGCGGCGGCCAACACTTCGCCCGACCGACTCTGGCCCAGCGCCACCAAAGCCGTTTCCAGACGATCGCTCATGACGACCGCATCCGTCGACGCGACTATGATCCGCTTCATCTCTGGCAGCGGATTACTCTGCGCCTGGATGTACAGCGGCTGGACGTACAACATCGCGTCTTCCAGCGGAATCACCAGCAGGTTGCCGCGCAAGACCTGCGAACCTTGCTGACTCCACAGCGTGATCTGCGACGAGATCGCCGGCTCTTGATTGATGCGCGCTTCGATTTGTTGCGGACCGAATACGAGCTTGCCCTGTGGGAAGCGATAGACGCGCACTTGCCCGTAATTCGGTGCGTCGGAGCGGGCGACCATCCAGGCCAGCATGTTGTTGCGGTTCTGTCCAGACGGAGTAAACGGCAGGATCGACGCGAACTCCGTGCCGGATTCGCCTGGCATGCGCAGCGTTGTGTAATACGCCTGCATCGGCTGCACGCGTCCGTCAAACGTTTCCTGAGCGATGTTCCACAGATCTTCGCGGTTGTAGAAGGTCTGCGAATCGGTCATGTGAAAGGTAGCCAGGAGCGCCGCCTGGGCGTTCAGCAGATCCTCTGGGTAGCGGAAGTGATCGACCAGGCCCGGCGGCGCCTGATCGACTGGCGTGAACAGCGTCGGGTAGAGCTTGAGCCACACGCGCAGCAGCGGCTCGTCTGGCTGCGTCACATAAAAGTGCATCGCGCCGTCGTAGTCGTCGATCGTCACTTTGACGCTATTGCGCAGGTAATTCGCGCCCGCCTGGCGGGTGGCATCCGGATAGCGGTTGGTCCAGGTATAGGCGTCCTGGATCCAGATCAGGCGGCCGTTGAGAATGACCTGGTACGGATCGGCGTCGAGGCGCAAAAACGGTGCGACGTGGGCGACGCGCTCCTGGATCTGGCGATGGAGCAGAATTTGGGAGTCGGCGCTGACGTCACTGCTCAGCAGCAGGTTGCCGTCGGCAATCGTCGCCGCCAGGGCCAGGCGCTCCAGTCCGCCGCCGACAGCGACGCCACCGCTGCCGTTATACCGCGAGCGGACTTCCGACACGGCGTTGTCGCTGGGCCGGTCGAACTCGTCGAGGCGGGTACCGATGATGGCGTAATCGTTCGGTCGCATGCCGAAATAGATCTGCGGTGTGTCGATGCGCAGGGCCGGCTCGTCGGTGGTGGCAGGAATGTCGCGCTCGATCAACTCCGGCAGACCTTGCGAGGTCACCTGGTTGGCCGGGCTGACCACGACGGATTGGCCGTGGGTATAGACGAGGTGGCTGTTCTGCCAGGTGCGCGCCACCTGGGCCAGGCTGCTCGCGTCCATCTCGCGTGCGGCGAGCATGACTTGCTGTCGCCCTGAGCGCAGCGCGTAGCGGTCCACGTCGATATTGGCGAACTCGTAGTACTGCCTGATCCGTTGTAGCTGGTTGTAAGCGGCCATAAGCGGACGCCAATCGGTGATGCGGATATCGGCCAGAGCGGCCTGGTTGCGCGCCAGGACGTCGGCGTTCAGCGTTCCGTCGCCGGTCAGATCGCGCACCTCGATGCGCTCCAGGTCCATCGCGCGGCGTGTCGAAGCGATGCTGTTATCGAGGTAGGAGCGTTCGGCGGCTAGCTGGTTGGGATGCACCGCGATCTGCTCGTACAGGCCGGGCCACGCTTCTCCGAGCAGCAGACCGATGCCGATCCACAAGACCGGCACCGCGGCGGCGGTGACCAGAAACCCTGTACTGGCGCCGGCCGACGGGCGGGCCACCAGTACCAGCAGCAGGGCAGCGAGGACGACCGCGACGATGGCCATGATCGTATTGGAGGGGTAGACGGCGTTCATGTCCGTGGCGCTCGCGCCAAAGACGACGCCGCGTTTGGAAAAGACCAGCTCCCAGTTGTTGAGCCAATACGCGATCGCCACCAGCAGCAGAAACAGCGCGCCCAGCAGCGACAGGTGACGCACCCCTGGAGCGAGCAGGGGGTGGTGGCGGATGGTCCGCTCGCGGCTGATGAACGGGAACGGTCGGCCGGCGGCGAGCGGTGGCTCGATGCTGGCGACGCCCAGTCCGTAGACCAGACCAGCGCCGATGGCGACCACGACGATCAGGCCGATCAGCCAGCCGCGCGCGGCGGACAGCGCGGGCAACGTCCAGACGTAGAAGGAGATGTCCTGGTTAAAGGTCGGGTCAGTCTGGCCGAAGGGGACTTGCGCTTGAAAGCCGAGTAGCGTCTGCCACTGCCCAAACGCGGCCAGGCCGAAGCCAAGGCCGATGATCAGCGCCGCGACGGGGACGGCGGCGGCCACGGTGGCCATGCCGCGCGAGTCTCGATCTTCTTTGGAGGCGATCGCTCGCAAGCGCCAGGCCGCCCAGGCGAGGTTCAGCCCGCTGAACACCGCGGCGATGAGCGCCGCCGCCAGGCCAAGGGCGACCTGCGTCTGCAGCCGCAACGTAAAGATGGGGCTCAGGTTCTGGGCGGCGAACCAGCGCGCGTCCAGCCACAGGTTCAGTCCGAGCGGTACGAACAGCAAGGCCAGGACCGCCAGACCAAAGAGGCCGAATGTGGTGCGCAATGTGTTCTGAGCCTTCGACGCTGCTCCCGTTCTAGCCCCCCGAGCGGGTTGCGCGCCACATTAGTGCTGTGCCGGCGGAAAAACCAGTGACTTGATGACCACGGGCACGGCACCAGAGGTCGGGATGAACTCGCCAATGTCGATGAAATCGAACTCTCTCAAGTCGACCCCGTCGATCGACACAATTGGCAGACTCAGCCGCAGCTCCTCACGAACGTGCAGGCCGAGCAAGCCGCCGATATCGCTGTCGAAGACCAGGATCAACGGCTGGCCGTTGTCGAGGTGAGCCTGCATGGCTTGCAGCGCGCCGGCACAGAAGGCTTTGATTCGTCCGTACGTCGCCGAGCCTTCCCATTGCGCCGCCAGGGCGACTGGTCCGCGGGCGTCCAGCAGATCGAAGCGACGCAGCGCGTCGTGGATGGCCTGGCGGATCGTCTCGGCATCGAACTCGTCCGCCTGCCACGGGAAGTGGGGCATGATCACCGGGACGTTGCGGATCGGCACAACGTCGAGGGGTGACAGATAGATCGTGCTGCCTGAAACCTGGATGGTGTATTGCGAGGCGCCGATGACGGTGGCCCGAATGCGGCCAACCGACAGCTCAATGGGTGCGCCCAACTCGCTCTGACGGCAGTTGATCTCGTGGGCGATGAGCGGTCCAAGGTCGCCGAACGTTTGGCTGGCGGTGCCGTAGATGTATTCGGAGACGCCGCCCGAGAACGTGAGCGCGTTGATTCCGCGGCGATCGCTGAGAGGCGGCGTGCGGAGTAGCTGGGAGTGCCTGGCTGACGCGGCGTCGCCGACACTGATTTCGCCAAAAAGCTCGTCCACCATGTAGGCGGCAATGCGCTGCAGGTCCTCTGACGACACGGGTTGCCCTAGCTGGAGCGAAATGCCCAGGCGCTGGGCGATGTCGCGGCCGGCCGGCTCCAGGCGAGTGACGCGGCCCTCTGCATCGCACGCCACCAGGCGGGCGCCGATGTCGATCGCCATCAGCTCGGAGGTCTGCCCATCGCGACAGATGACGACTTTGGTGGTGCCGCCGCCGATGTCGACGTTCATGACTGTTCCCCGCGACTGCGACAAGGTGACGGCGCCTGAGCCGTGGGCGGCCATGGTCGCCTCCAGGTTGTCGCCGGCACTGACGGCGACGAAGCGGCCGGCTTCGCCGGCGAAGAGGTCGGCAATCGCCCGCGCATTGTCTCTCAGCAGGGCCACGCCGGTGAGGATGAGCGCGCCCGTGTCGACCTGCGCGCGCTGCAGACCCGCGGCCAGGTACTGCCGCTCGATGAACGCGCCGAGTGCTGCGCCGTCGATCGTCGTCGCGCCCGTATAGGGCGTGAGGAGGATGTCTGACTGGTACAGCACGTCGCGCGTGACGGTGACGTAGCGGTTGTCCTGTCGTTCGAGCTCCAGTCGTGAAAACAGGAGGTGGGACGTCGACGAGCCGATGTCGACGCCCACACTGGTGAGGACAATGCGGTCCTCCTCCGCCATATCCCGGGTTGGCGCAGTGAACACTCCGTGCGCGACCGGTTCAGTCGGCCACGGCAGCGGCGGCCGGGACCTGGAAGGCTGACTCGGGCATCGTAAATTGCACCCCGGCTTCGGCCAGTCTGCGGCGGTACTCCTGGCGAATGAACGGGTCTTCCTCGTGGTACAGAATCGTTCGGCCGCCTTCGTGGATGCCGTACAGGTTGCCCGCTTTGACGTCTTCTTCTTTCTCGTCGGCGATGCCCCAGCGAGAATGCGGTCCGCCCCAGTAATTGATGACGCGGAGCGGGTCTTCACCAACGCCGAAGTGCTGGTGAAACCAGTTGCCGCCACCTGGCGCAGCGGCTACCAGGCCGCCAGGGACGTACTCCAGCACACGCACCTCATCGCCTTTGCCGTCTTGCCACGGCGTCGGTCCGACATCAATCGGCCAGTTGTACGTGTATCCTTTGCCTCGCAAACAAACGAGCACGGCGCCAGACGAATGGAAGTGTGCTTTGGAATAGCGGCCGCTCGGATATTGGGAGATGAATCCGCCGGTGCTGGCGTCCTGGATGAATCCGGTAAACGTCGGTTGGATCCGCCTGTAGCCAGGTGCGCGCTGATTGTCCAGCGGCAGCTCGGCATTGACGATATCCGGAAACACGTTGGACCGGATCGCCGCTCGGCCGCGCACCGGCTCCATTTCGAGGTCCGCCTTCGGTTTGAAGAACTCATCGCTCATGTCGTACCGCTCGCGGAAATCCCAGTCGTTGTCGAAGATGAAGCGGTGGCTCTGGAAAATGTTGAACACGCCTGGAGCGTTGTTGGCGGCAAGCAGCAGCGCCGGACTGCCGGTGGCATTGACCAGCCGATAATTGGCATTGATCGGAATCATGAACAGCGTGCCGGCCTGCCACTCGAACATCTGCTTTTTTTGGTTCTTCTCATCGCCGCGCCAGACTTCGGTTGTGCCGCGACCTTCGATGACCAGGAAGAACTCGTCGTAGATGTGCTTTTCCGGATTGGTCGCCCCGCCGGACGGAACTTCGAGCACGTACATACCTTTGACGCCTTCCAATCCGTCGAGGTACAGGTACGCGCCGTTGGCGTTGCGCCGTTTCCAGGGTCCGAGCGTCACATCGCGTGTGTCGCGCACGCCAATACCGCGGACGATCGGAATACCTTCTTCTTCGATCCATCGCTCGTACGGGCTGTGCGATCGCTTGTAGACGAAATAGCCGGCTGGTTTGTCGCCGCTGGGTTCGACCCAGGTGCCGAAGTTGTCGTGGCTGTGCGTCAAGGCTCTACCTCTCTCCGTCCCCTCTTGTTTACGCTGATGTTAATCGTCGCGTGCGGCGCTGATCGACGTAGCGCCCGCCAAGAATTATCAGACCAGTCACGATCATCAACACCACTCCGGTGGCAGTGGCCTTGTTGACGTCGCCGCTTTGCCAGGTGTCCCACATGAGCAGTGAGACCACTCGACTGCTCGGTGAATACAGCATCAGGGCCATGGTCGTTTCGCGCACGGCGTGCAGCGCGACGAACACCCAGCCAGAAACGATCGATGGAAACAACAGCGGCAGCACGATATAGCGCATCGTCCTGGGCCACGATACGCCGCCGACTTCAGCGGCTTCTTCGAGGTCGTGGTGCAGCTGCAAGACGGCACTGTGCATCGTGCGGCTGCCGAACGCCAGGTAGCGCGTCACGACTGCCAGGGTAATGATCCACACGGTGCCGTAGATCGGGATCAGGCGCCACGGTACGGTCAGAAACAGGTAGACGAGCGCCAGGGCAATCATGATGCTGGGAATGCTGTTCGGCAAAAAGGCCAGTACATCCAGCAGCCGTTTTCCACGCATTTTTGAGCGCACCACATACCACGACACGAGCGTGCACAGCAGCATCGTGATGGTCGGCGCGACGAGCGTCAGCGCCAACGTATTGAGCAGCGCCGTGGCGGCTTGTGGCTGCGTAAAAATGAACTGGTAGGCCTCGAGGGTGACGCGCCCGAACGCTTGCGGGCTGGGCACGGCGTAGTAAGGCTGGATGCTGGCCCACACCATGACGAAGAACGGCGCGACGACCACGATCGCCAGGTACAGCCAGACGAGGCTGGCGGCGACGTAACGGAAACCGCCGATCTTCATCACGCGCGGCCGATAGGCTTTGCCGGTGACGGTGCTGAACTTCTCGATGCGTCGTGTCAGGCGACTGTACAGGGCGACGAAGACAATGGCCAGCAAGATGAACACGATGCCAATTGAGCTGGCGAGTGCCGCGTCGTCGGTTTTGTTGAGCAGATAAATCTTCGTCGACAGCAGGTGGATGTTGCCCGGCAGGCCCATGATGGCCGGCACTTCAAACGTTTCCAGACTGCCCGTCAATGAATAGACAAATGCAGCCAGGATGCCAGGCATCATCAGGCGCAACGTAATGCGACGGGCGATTCTGCGGGCCGGTGCGCCTGCGACCATGGCCGCCTCTTCGAGCGACGGGTCCATGTTGCGAAAAATGCCGACGGTCATCAGGAAGACGACGCCGACGCCTCTGATCGCGTCGACGAAGATCATCCCGCCCATGCTGTAGGCCTGGATCGGCGGACCGTCGAAGCCGATATGAGCCCAGCCGGTGAGCGCACCGGAGTCTTTGCCGAATAGCGCGAGCAGGGCCAGGTTGAACAAGCCAATTCTGGGACTCAGCAGGAGCACCCAGGCGATGCCATACAGCAGACCAGGCATCGCGATGGTCAGCGGCACCACGGCGTAGGCGAAGTTTTTTAGCGGCATGTCGGTGCGCTCGACCATGAACGCAAAAAAGACGCCTATGGTCATGGCGAGCAGCGTCGAGCCAATCGAAAAGATCAGCGTATTGGCCAATACGGCCCAGGTTGTCGGGCTGGACCACGCCTGCCGGAAGTAATCCAGCGTGGCGTCTGCCGCGCGGGCCGTAGGTCCAATGTTGAGGGCGGTCATCACCACCATGAGCAGTGGCGCGAGGACCATATTGGCGATCAGCAGCAGGAGGAGCAGGAAGACCAGCCGCTGTGGCGACAGCCGCAATGGTGGGATGGACCACCCCCGCACGCGGCTGTGTTCGAGACGTGCTGCCTCCATTGCGCGGCTAAGAGTACCGCGTACACTACGCCGCGAACGAGGGGGAGGTAGAGTGCGATGTCCGGAGTGCTGACACGTCGTCGCTTCGTGCACGTGATGACGGTGGTGGCGGGCGGCGGCTTGCTCGCGGCGTGCCAGCAGGCAGTGCCGACGGCAGTACCAGCAGCGCCAACGGCGGTGCCAACGGCGCCAGCGGCAGTGCCAGCAGCGCCAACGGCAGTGCCAGCGGCAGCGCCAGCGGTGCGCACGAGTGGCAGTGTGCCGACTTCGGCGCTGCCGTCCACGGCTGCTGGCGGAGCCGTGGCGAAGGATCATCCGACGATCGCCGCGTTGTATGAAGCGGCGAAAAAGGAAGGCAAAGTGTCGTGGTGGGACCAGCACGACCAGGCGGTGGCCCAGAAGTTCAGCGACGCCTTCCAGAAGCAATTCCCGGGTGTGACGGTCGAGTTCTTCGAAGGCACGCAGGACGTTCTCAAAGCCCGCTCCGTGCAGGAGGCCCGCGCCGGGAAAGTCTCGTTCGACTTCATCGATACGGGTCAGAACTGGCCTGATTACCAGGCGGCCAACATCGTCGACGCCAGGACCGACTTCACCGATGTGTTGACCCTGGCCGGCGTCGACAAGACG
>DASYKL010000057.1:0-6291 GCA_035995405.1 Chloroflexota bacterium | reverse complement strand
GCTGCGCACGAGTGTCGGTGACCACGGCATCGACGCCGCGACGGCCAGAGCTGAGTGGCGCCAGTTGCACGGTCACGCTGCCGAAGCGGGCTTGCCCGGTCGAGCCGCTGCCGAACAGGCCGGATGCGCTGACGCCGATCGATGACGTCACGGCTTTGACTTCGGGAACGCCGAGCAAGATCTGTTCGACCTGCTGCATGGCCGCGTCGTGGGCGGCCAGCGACGTGCCTGGCGGCGCCTCGGTGGTCACGCTGAAGTAGCCCGAGTCAGCCGCCGGCACGAACTCTGTCGGGACTTTGCCCACGGCGATCAGTCCGATACCCAGCACGACCGTCGCGGCGGCCACGATCAAGACGACTGGCCGATGGCGCAGGCTCCAGCCGAGGATGCGTTCGTAGCGCTGTTCCAGACCGAGAAACCCGCGATCCCACCAGCGGCCGAAGCGGCCGAGCACGCCCGTCGCCTGGCCCTGGTGCTCAGCCGGCTTCAGGACATGCGCGGCGAGCATCGGCGTCAGGGTGAACGACACGACCAGCGACATCAGCGTAGCGCCGGCTATCGTGAAGCCGAACTCGCGGAAGAAGGCCCCGATCTGGCCGCTGACTAACCCCGTTGGGGCAAAGACGACCACGTCGACCAGCGTAATGGCGACCGCGGCCAGGCCTATTTCGGAGCGACCCATGAGCGCCGCCGCGTAAGGTGGTTCGCCCCGCCCCAGGTGGCGCAGGATGTTCTCCAGCACGACGATCGAGTCATCGACCAGGATGCCGATCGTCAGCGTCAGACCCAGCGTGCTCAGGAAGTTCAAGCTGAAGCCGAGCAGGCGCATGGTGATAAACGTCGTCAGCAGGGTCGTCGGGATCGAGATCAGGACGATCATCGCCGCGCGCGGGTTGTGCAAAAACGCCAGCAGCACGATCGCCGTCAGGAAGACAGCCGTGATCAGCTCATCCTGGATGCCCTGCAAGGAGGAGCGGACGAACGGTGACGAATCCTGGACGACGGTCAGCTGCGTGGACGCGGGCAGGGTGTCACGCAGGCCGGGCAACGCTTTGTAGACGCCATCGGTGACGTCGGTCAGGTTGACGCCGTTGCTCTGGCCGATGGAGATGCGGATGGCCTGGTGTCCGTTGACGCGGGTGACTTGCGTCTGCTCGGTCGCGCTAGCGGTGATCGTCGCGACGTCACGCAGGTGGATCTGGCCCAGGCTGGCCGACGTCGTCGTTGCTTGGCTGGTCGCGGCGGTACTGGCAATCACGACGTTGCCGAGGTCGTCGGGCCGCGTGAACAGCCCGTTGACCTGCAGATCGTACTGGCGAGGTCCTTGTGAGATGCTGCCGCCTGGCAACGACGCATTGGCCGCGGCGAGGGCGCTCTGGATCTGCCCGATCGACACGCCATACGCCGCGAGCCGAGTTGGATCTAGCGCCACTTTGATTTCTTCCTGGCGGCCACCGATCAGTGCGACTTGCGACACGCCGCCGATTTGCTCGAGACGAGGCATGACCTCGTCGTGGGCAATGGCGTAGAGGACCTCGGGAGTTTGCGTATCGTCGACCAGTGCCATGTCCATGATCGGCACCTGGGTGAGGTCGATCTTCAGCACGATCGGTCGGTTGGCGCCCGAAGGCAGCGTGCCAGCGACCGAGTTGACCTGACGCTCGACGTCGGCCGAAATCTGGATCTGATCGGCGCGGTCGGTGAAGGTGATCGTGACGGAGGAGAAGCCTTCGCCGGAGGTGCTGACGGTGTTGTCGACGTTGCTGAGACCGGCCACCGCGTCTTCGATAGGGCGCGTGATCTGAGTTTCGATCTCCTGTGGATTGGCGCCGGGGTAAATGGTCGTGACCGTGACGATTGGGATATTGACGGCGGGGAACTGGTTGATGGGCAGCGCGACATACGACGCGATACCGGCTACGGCAAGGGCGACGAAGATCGCGATGGTGGCCCAGTAGCGGGTGATCGCCAGGTGAGTGAGCTGCATTCGAGAAGCCTCGTCGTGCTGTAAGACACCGCTGCGGCGACGACTCCGAACACTCTAGCCGAATCGACTGGCGAATGCTTCGCCTTGAGCAAACTGTTCACGTGACTGCGACAATCTTGCGACGATCCGTCGCACGCGGCGGTAAGCTCACGCTCGTGGCCCGCGACATGGTTCTCGTCGGCTTTTTACAGGCCCAGAACTGCACCAATTTGCCGGCCTCGTGGCGGCATCCTGCCTCGCGCTCGGACTTTCTCTCAGCCGACTACTACCAGCAAATTGCGCGGATTCTGGAGCGCGGCAAGTTTCACCTGGCCTTCTTCGACGATCGTCTGGCTATGCCGGACCGCTTCGGCAGCGACCACGTCCATGCCGTCGAGCACGGCATCCGCTGCGTCAAGCTTGACCCGCTCATCGTTTTGATGACCATGGGCATGGCCACCACCAGACTTGGTCTTGGGGCGACCTGCTCGACGAGCTATTACGAGCCCTTCCACGTTGCCCGCCTGTTCGCGACCGTCGACCTGATGACCAACGGCCGCGCCGCCTGGAATGTGGTCACGTCGCTCAACGACGGCGAGGCCCTGAACATGGGTCGCGCCGAAGTCCTGCCGCACGATCTGCGTTACGACCGCGCCGACGAGTTCATGGAAGTCGTTCTCGGCCACTGGGACGCGTGGGCTGACGACGCGTTGATCGTCGATAAAGCCAGCGGCCGCTTCGCCGACGGCTCGCGCGTGCATCGCTTGAATTACCAGGGCGAGTTCTTTCGGTCGCGAGGACCCTTCACGGTGCCGCGTTCGGCGCAAGGCCATCCCGTGGTCATTCAGGCCGGCCAGAGCGGTCGCGGTCTCCGTTTCGCGGGTCGCTGGGGCGAGATCATTTTTGCCACGGCACCAACCATCGAGCTCGGAAAACGTGGCTATACCGCGTTACGGAGCGAAGCCGAAGCCTCGGGTCGCGATCCAGATGCGTTGCGCATCTGCAACCTGGTCACGCCTGTCTGTGCCGCGACCAAAGCGGAGGCCGAAGACAAGATGGCCCTCGCCCAGTCGCTGGCCCTCGAGATCGACCAGTTGTCGCTGCTCTCAGAAGCGTTGAACTTCGATTTCGCATCGCGTGGACTCGACGAGCCGTTGACGGACGCGGATCTGGCGAGTGTCTCCGGGCTGCAGACCATCCGAGATCGGGTGTTGGCGCTCAGCGGTAAGACGAACCCGACGGTGCGGGAGTTCATGGACTTCAGCCATCGCGGACGACCTGACGACGCGATCGTCGGCGGGCCAACGGAAGTCGCCGATGCGCTCGAAGAACAGTTCGCGGCTCCGACGTGCGATGGGTTTGTCGTCGCGGCGACGCACGTGCCCGGTGGCTACGCCGATTTTGTCGAGCACGTGGTACCCGAGCTGCAGCGGCGCGGCTTGTTCCACACCGAGTACGCAGGCGCGACGCTGCGTGAGAATCTGGGTTTGTCTCGCCCAGCGGTCCGCACGTGGGCGTCAGACGCTGAGGCCGAGCTCAGCCGATAAGCCATAACCATTAGCCAGCTCGAGCAGTTTGCGCCAGGTGGTGTCTTCGACGTCGATGCCGGTGTGTCGTCGGCGCAGTGTG
Organism: Chloroflexota bacterium; assembly: GCA_035995405.1. GTDB lineage: Bacteria > Chloroflexota > UBA6077 > UBA6077 > CF-72 > CF-72. The sequence continues at coordinate 2,696 of DASYKL010000057.1, read as the reverse complement.
GTGAGGTACTCGATCTCGCCCGGGTAATAGACGCCCGAGCTGCCTTCGGCTAATGGCGTCGCTTTCACGTACCGCGCGAACTCGGCCACTTCCTGTTTGAACTGCGCCAACGGCCGAAACGCAGCCACATTGAACACCGCCAGGAAACAGCCGTCGTTGTGGCGTCCGGTCGGCTCCTGGCCGAAGCCCAAACCCGTCAATAGGCCGCACAGAATCTCGACGATTATCGCTAGACCGCTGCCTTTGTAGCCTTCGCTGCCACCCAGCGGCAGCAGCGCCCCACCGGCTTTGAGCTGGTTGGGATCGCTCGTCGGCCGCCCATCGCGATCGACGACCCAGCCGATGGGAATCGCTTCGCCACGTGAGGCGGCCAGCGAAATCTTGCCCGCCGCCACAGCCGACGTCGCCATATCGAGAAACAGCGGCCCGGGCAGGTCAGAGGGGACCGCCACCGACAGCGGATTGGTGCCGATGCGTGCTTCGCGGCCGCCGAACGGCGCCACCTGTTTGGCCGCGCGTCCAGAATCGGCCGTGATCAACCCGATCATGTCGGCTTCCGCCGCCATCAACGTGTAACTGGCGAGGCGACCAATGTGGCCCTGGCGGAAGATAGTGGTCGCCCCGACATTGCTCTGACGTGCTTTGTCGATGGTCAGCTGCATCGCCCGCTCGGTGACCGTGTAGCCAAAGCCCCAATGGCCATCGATGACGGTTGTTGTGGCCGACTCCTGCTCGATGGTCCATGGCGCGCCGGGCACGATGTGCCCAACCTGGATGCGATCGATGTACGTGGGGATCTGAATGATGCCGTGCGAGTCGTGGCCCGCCAGATTGGCATCGACCGAGTGACGCATGACGATCTCGGCTTCGTCTGGCGGTGCGCCCGCGGCGATCAGCAGCGCTTTACCGATGCGGTGCAGGTCCTCGGCGGGAACAATTGGCATCCCGTGTCAGGACGTGAGCGGGGCGTGCTCCGGTTCTGTCTCCGGCTCAGGTGGCACGGTTGCCGCGACCGTCGTTCGCGGTCGCAAGGCCCAGGGCTGTGACGGCCCGTACTTGCGGGCGCGCGTCCATTGGAAAACCAGCATCCACACGGCGAACATGGCGGTCAGCACGGACAGCAGCTGGGCTTGCGCGAGCCCCAGGGCGAACGGCGTGTCCTGGCGGTAGAACTCGATCACGAACCGCCCCAGCGAATAGACGCACAGGTACGTCCAGAAGAGCATGCCGTCGCGCGGGTAACGCGGCTGCCAGTTGAAGTGCCATTGGCGATCGTGGCCGCGCGCGATGCCGCGCACCATCCAGACAAGCCCGGCAAAGATCAGCACATCCAGGAGCAGCTCATACCCGACTGCCAGATGGACGGGCACGCCAATTTCGCCCAGTGTGTTCGGGTTGGTGTACACGACCGCGAGCGGGAAGCCCGCGGCATGGGCGCCATGGTGCTCGCCGTTGATGATGTCGCCGATGCGGCCGATGCCCATCCCCAGTACCAGCGGCGGGGCGGCAATATCGGCCAGGCGAGCGACGTTGAGGCCCTTGCGCAAGCAGTAGAGCGCGCCGGCAATTGGTCCACCGACGATCGTGCCGTAGATCGCCAGGCCGCCTTCGTTGACCTTGAGAATGGCAATCGGATCTTTGGCGTAGAAGTCCCATTGATCGACGACGTGGAACAGGCGGGCGCCGACGATCGCGCCGATAACGCCCCACATGGCTACCGAGAAGGTGTCGTCTTCGGTGAAGCCCGCGCGGGTGGCCCAGCGCACGGCCAGCCAGATCCCGACGAGTGTCCCGACGGCAGTAAAAAAGCCGTGCCAGGTGATCTGCAGCGGCACGCCATCCCACTTGAATAAGGTGGGATCGATATTGATCGGGATGCCGCCGATGTCAGGAATGGGTGTCGCCTCCGTCCGCGGGGGATAATAACACCGTGGCTGTGTTCGATTGGCTCAATCGCAAGCCCGCGGCGGAGCCACGCGTGATCTGGACGGTGCTACGCGAAGGCGGTGAGCTCCTGGTGGAAGACGGTCGTGGCGGATCAACTCGGGTGGTCATCGGCAGTGCTCGCAACGTACGGATCGTGCCTCCGTCCGCTGGCAACCATCAGCCGCGTACCTACGCCGGTGGTTGGCAGGTCACGTTGTCGGAAGCGGCTGGCGACACGCTCGTCGGCAAGCCGACGACTGATTGGCGTGCTGCCCAGGAATTGGCCCGTCTGGTGTGTGAGAAGACCGAGCTGCCGCTCGACGACTTGACCCAGCGGCTGTTTTCTCGGGTCGGCTCGTATACGCCGCCGCGGCCCGATTGACCATGGACAAGATCCGGCGGACCAAGATCGTCGCGACACTAGGTCCAGCCACTGACGGCCTCGAGCCCGATCTGATTCAAGCTGGGCTGGACGTCGCGCGGCTGAACTTTTCCCACGGCACCCAGGCCGATCACGCCAAGCGCTGCGCCGCCATTCGCGAAGCCGCGCGGGTCGCCGGTCGCTCCATCGCCGTGATGCAAGATCTGCAAGGCCCCAAGATTCGGGTCGGCTCTCTGCAAAACGGCGCGCCCGTCGACCTGCAGCCAGGTCGCGAATTGGCGATCACGTGTCATGACGAAATCGGCACCAGAGACCGCATTTCGTGCACGTATCCCCATCTGGCCCAAGACGTCAAAGCTGGTGACCGCATCCTGCTCGACGACGGGCG
>DASYKL010000056.1:0-2146 GCA_035995405.1 Chloroflexota bacterium | reverse complement strand
CCGTCGACGGCGCGGATCACGTCAGCCAACGTTATTCGGTCGGCCGCAAGCGCCAGTCGATAGCCGCCCTCGGCGCCGCGTTGGGTATTGACCAGGCCGGCAGTTTTGAGCTGCTGCAAGATGTTGCCGAGAAACTTGATCGGGATGTGCTGCGAGCTGGCGAGCTGCTCGCGCTTGACGGACTCGGCGCCAGCGGCGGCCAGCTGGGCCATGGCCCGCAGGGCGTAGTCGGACCTGGCCGAGACGTGCATCAGCCGCGCGGGGCGCCGAGGTTGGCGACCAGAGCGCGTAAGTCGGCCATGCGAAATGGCTTGGCCAGGACGAAGGACACGCCGCGGCGTGAGGCTTCTTCGGGGTCGATCTGCGTACCCCAGCCAGTCGACAGAGCCAGCGCCAGGTTCGGCCAGCGCTCGTGCACGCGATCGGCCAACTCCCACCCACTCATACCCGCGCCCATGCTGACGTCGCTGATGACGAGGTCGAAGGGACCGCTCTGCTCGAGCAGCTTCAACGCTGCCTCAGCGGAGCCCGCTTGCACGACCTGGTGGCCCTGCGGGCGGAGCATCATGTCGATCATGGCGGTGAGTTTCAGATCGTCATCGACGGCCAACACCCGTCGTCGTCGCGCCGCGGGGTGTTCTTGCCTCGAGCCCTCGGCGCGCGCTTTGGCGTGTGCACGATGGGTGCGGGGAAAAACCAGCATGAAGCTGGTCCCGCGATCAGGCGCGGAGTCGACGCTGATCTGGCCCCTGTGGCGCGAAACAACCCCGGCCACCTGAGCCAGCCCGAGCCCGGTACCGAGCTCGCCTTTTGTCGTGAAGAACGGCTCGAAGATGCGGGCCTGGAGCGCTGGCGGAATGCCCGGACCCGTATCGCTCACTTCAGCCTGGATGCGATCGCCGACGCGGGCCGCGGTCAGCCGAATCGTCCCGCCGTCGGCGAGGGCGTCGACGGCATTGAAGATCAGATTGGTAAATGCCTCACGGAGCGCCGAGCGCGAGCCGTCGATCATCAGGCGGCCAGGCGGCACGGCGACGACGAGATCGATCGGTCGAGCGGATTGTGCGGCGGCACGCCAGCGAGGAGCAGTCAGGTCGGCGACTTCGTGGAGGAGCTCGGCCAGGTCGAGCGGCTCCAGCTCTTCGGGCGGATGCTCACGGCCGTAAGCGAGGAGGCGCTGCAACGTTTGAGCACCGTCTTCGGCCGCCCGCACGGTCACCGCGAGGAGCTTTTCGACGGCGTCGACCGAGCTGATCTCGAACGGCGCGGCGGCGAGCTGCTCGTGGGCCAGCTCGCCGTAACCGGAAATCAGCGCCAGTTTCTGGTTCAGATCGTGGGCGATCCCGCTGGCCATCTGACCCAGAGTGCGGAGCTGCTCGGAATGCGCCAATGCTTCGCGCTGCCGCTCGGCGTGTTTCCGCCCGGTGATGTCCAGGACAACGCCCAGGATGCGGCGTCCGCCACCTGCCGCGTCCACGCCGACGCTGGCGCGACAGGCAAGCCAGAGCGTGCCACCGGCGCCGTCCGCGGCGCGGAATTCGAGCTCGCGCGTGACGCTTTTCATGGATGTACCCATGCTGCTGTCGACCAGGTCGCGATCATCCGGATGGACCAGGTCCAGCAGCTCGCTCCAGGATCGCGGCAGCCGCTGCGCTGGTAGGCCAAGGACACGCTCCGTTCCCGGCGACCAGCGAAACGCGCCAGTGCTCAGGTCGTGCTCCCAGGTGCCAAGGCCGGCCGCATCCAGAGCCAGGCGCAGTTGCTGTTCGCTCGAGCGATATCGTCGCTCGGAGGCTTCGGCGTCCAGGCGCAGCTGACGCTCCTGTTCGAGCAGCCGAACATTTTCGATAGCAGCCGCAGCCAGATTTGCCGCAACCTGGAGCGACGGGATGATCGAGTGTGGGTCGGCGTGCTCGAACAGCTGAATTTCAAATCCGCCAATAACGCGCCCCAGGACGGCGAGTGGTACCGCGATCGAGACGTTTGAGGGCCGCGGATCCCGATCGTAGCCGAGGGGTACGTTCGGCCTTTGGGCGATGGCTGATTGGAAGTCGGTTTGGACGATCGTTTCGCCAGTGGCGACGGCGCGGGCGTGGGGCGTGTCACCCGACAGAGGTAACAAGGGCAGGTTGGTGACTTCTATTTC
>DASYKL010000055.1:0-2262 GCA_035995405.1 Chloroflexota bacterium | reverse complement strand
AGCTTTGGAATGCGCCGCCACCGCCTTGCGCGGCGTGCCGTCAAAGCTTTGATCGAACAGGACGAGCGGCGTCGGCACGTCGAAGTCCCAGATGTCGTGATGGACCAGCTGGTAGTGCCATTTGTAGGCGCCGGTCCGCGCATCAATCGCAACGACGGAAGCTGTAAAGAGGTTGTCACCGCCGCGCGAGGCGCCGTTGTAATCCGGCCACGCGTTGCCCGTGTTCAGGTACAGCATGCCGAGGTCGGCATCGAGCGCCGGCTGGACCCAGATGGCGGCGCCGCCGGACTGCCAGGAGTCACCTTCCCAGGTGTTGTTGCCGTATTCGCCGGGCCCAGGCACGGTGTAGAAGTGCCACACTTCGCTGCCGTTCTTCGCGTCATACGCCGCGATTCGACCGCGCAGCGCACCGTCGCCACCGGCCAGGCCCAGATACACCAGGCCGTCGTAGTACAGCGGCGGGGCCGTCGAATACTTTGATGCATACGACGGCACGTCAGTCCCAATTTGCGATTTCCAGCGCACCTGGCCCGTCTTCTGGTCCAGCGCGACCAGATACGCCAGTGAGTCACCATTGGCGCCGAGGTCTATTTGTGACGTGAATACCATGCCCTCACCCAGGGCTACACCGCGCTTGGCTTTGTTGCCGGGCGTGCGCGGATTGACGTCGGCAAAATACTGCCAGCTGATGGCACCTGTTTTAGCGTCGAGAGCGAAGACGTCTTGCTGGCCGGTCGGAATATAGAGCGTGCCGTCCTTGACGACCGGAGCGGCTTGCTGCGAATAGCCAGGCCCGAATCCGGAGCCGTTGAGCCGCTGCATCCAGCCGCCCTTCAAGTTCTTGACATTGGTCGTGTTGATCTGATCGAGCGGCGAATACCGCGAATTCCCCCAATCGCCGCCCACGACCGGCCACTCTGTCAGCGGCGCCGCACGATAATCAGGCGCTGGCTGCGCCGAGGACATGGCCGGGATCCCCACCAGGCTCCCCGCCAGTACCCCGTAAACAAGGCCTCGCCGCGCGTGGCGATACCCGTGCGTCAACGAAAACGACATCAGCCCACCTCCTGATGGTCCGTGGTGTATGGAATGGCCGCCCCGCGTCAATGTCAAGGGACGCGCCCGCACCAATCACTGCGACACTTTTGCGACACGCCGCCGACGCTGGGGTGACAGGTTAGCCACCACACTTTGCATCATGAACACGACACGTCCTTTCCGATTCGGCGTCGTAGCGGCGCAAGCTCGATCTGGCGACGACTGGCAAGCGAAAGCACGACGGGTCGAAGCGCTCGGCTACGCCACCCTGGTTGTGCCAGACGGACTGCGCTATATCCTCGCCCCGCTGCCCGCGCTGGCGGTCGCCGCGGCTGCGACGCAAACGCTGCGCGTCGGCACGTACGTGATCGACAACGACTTCCGGAACCCTGTCCTGCTGGCCAAAGATGCGGCGACGATCGACTTCCTGTCGAACGGCCGCTTCGAGCTGGGCCTCGGTGCGGGCCGTCCAGACGCGGCCGAGGACAACCAGCTGCTCGGCATTCCCTTCGAGTCTGGCGCGGCCCGGCTGGCGCGTCTGGCAGCTGCGCTGCAGGCAATCAAGAATGCCTGGTCTGAGTCGAGTCCATTATCGCCGCGGCCGGCGCAGCGGCCGCGTCCGCCGATCCTGGTCGCCGCGAGCGGTAAACAGATGCTCGCCCTCGCCGCCCGCGAAGCTGACATCATCGCGCTGGGCACGGCGCCAACGGCGACCGAAGACGACGTCTTGCAAAAGATCGTGTTGATTCGAGAGGCGGCTGGGCAACGCTTCGACGGTATCGAGCTCAACCTGAACCTGATGGCCGTGGCCGACCAGGTCCCACAGCACATCTCGAGGCGCATGAACCTGACCGCGCAAGCGCTGGCCGACGCCGGTGCCGCCTCAGCCGTGGTCGGCACCACAGAGCAGATGTGCGAGACGCTGCAAGCCCGCCGCGAACGACTCGGCGTGAGCTACATCATGGTCGCCGACGAGCTGATGGAAGCATTCGCCCCCGTAGTACAACGTCTCAGTGGCCACTAGCCACCGCCCCGCCACCGCCATACGTCGACATGCGACGCGGGGCCTTTCTCCGAGTTGATGTCGGCTTGCGGCGATAGCCGCTCAACGCCGTCACAATGTTTCAGCCACCACGCGGGCCACTTTCTCTCTCGCGGATGACGTCGGCATTCCGCGTGGTAGCCGCTCGCCCGCCTTCCCGCGTCCAGCGTCAGCGAAAGATC
>DASYKL010000054.1:0-5993 GCA_035995405.1 Chloroflexota bacterium | reverse complement strand
ACGGTCTCGGACGCCAGCGCTCCCGCGCTGGCCAGCCCGCGAATGCGTCGGAGCATGCTGACGCTTACCAGCTCATCCGAGCTCACCAGAACCGCCCCATTGGCAGACATGATGGGCGCGGCGAGTCTGAAGCCAGGCTGCAGACGATCCAGCGGCAGGACGTGGGTCGTGATTGGCTGGTTCAGAGCATCCTCAACTTCAGCAGCGAGAACTTCTACGAGCTGGGGATCGAATGCGCCGGCAGCGCGTTGGGCGCTGCGCCAGCGGGCAGCGGTACCGCCATCTCGGGCGACCGCTTCGAGATATCCGTCGGCGATGGCGATGAGGCGGCAAGCGAGGGGGATGGCAGGTCCGGCAAGATGATCGGGGTAACCCCGACCATCCCACCGCTCGTGGTGATGTCGTATCCAGGTCGCAATTTCGACGAGCTCCTCGACCGCACTCAGCATGCCCTGACCGATCGTGGCGTGCGTCTCATACTGCAGCCGAGCAGCCTGCGGCATGTCTTCTGGCCGCTGGCGGACGATGGGGTCCGGCAGTCCCATCAGGCCGATATCGTGGACGAGTGCAGCGACCTGGATACGGCGCAAGACGTCGGTCGGAACGCCGACCCGCTCACCAAGTCGACCAGCCAGACGAGCGACCTCGCGGCAACGATTGGCGCGCTGTGGCAGACGCCGTTCGAGAAATCCGACCAGAAGTCGGACCGTATCGAGCAGTCCGCGCTGCAGCGAGACGTTGGCGCGTTCCAGCTCAGCGGTGCGTTGGTCGACGAGTTTTTCGAGGCGTTCCGTCCACTGCTCGAGCCGCGCCGCTTGCTCTTCCGCTACCGCGTGCAGGCGGCGGTTTTCGAGAACCAGCCTGGATTGTGTAAGTCCAGCACTGACAGCTTCGCGAAACTGATCCGGATCGCAGGGCTTGGTTATCAGGCGCGCCACCTGACCTTCGTTGACTGTCCGGGAGGCGGCGCGCAAGTCGGCATTGCCGGTCGCGAGGATGCGTGTTGCATCCGGCCAGCGCAAGCGGACGGCGCGTAACAGGTCGGCGCCGTTCATATTGGGCATGGCGTAGTCGCTGACCACGACATCGACCGAGCCCTGCTCCGTTTCGAGAATCTCGAGTGCTCGGTGACCGTTTGTGGCGGTCAAGACGCGCAGGCCGTCAGGCCGTAGCAGGCGGGTGAGCGCCGCTAATAACAATTCGTCGTCATCGACCAGCAACACCGTTCCCGCAGCTGACGGAGTAGGCCCGCTCACGCAGCTTCCAGCGCCTCGTCAAGGGTGAGTCGGGCAAGGATATTTTTCAGGTCAACCGCCAGGTACGGCTTTGCCAGGACGGCGAAAATTCCCTTCGCTTGGGCCTCGGCAGGATCGATCGTCGCGCCCCAGCCAGTGGCCAGGACGACCGGCAGCCGCGGTCGATGCTGGTGCACCTTCTCGGCCAGCTCCCAGCCATTCATCCGTGGCCCCATGCCGATGTCAGAGATCAACACGTCAAAGGAGTCCACTTTCATCTGATCGAGGGCTTCCTCACCGGAGGTCGCCGTCACGACGGTGTGGCCGTCGGCGCGCAGCATGCGACGGATCATGCTGCCCATGGCAGGCTCGTCATCGACGGCGAGAATGCGCAACCGACGTTGAATGCTGTCCGTCGGTCTGAGCAGCGGTGCAAGCGGGCTTTGCCTGGTCGGCGCCGCGGCGGCAAATGTCAGACGAAATCGGGTGCCGCGACCCGGTGTTGAGTCGACGCTGACGTCGGCGCCGTGTTGTTGGACGATGCCAAAGACTTGCGCCAACCCCAGGCCGGTGCCCCGCTCACCTTTGGTACTGAAAAACGGCTCGAAGATGCGCTTCTGAATGTCGAGCGGTATGCCAACACCAGAGTCTGTGACGTCGATGACGACGCTGCCTGCTACCTGATGTGCTTCGAGAGAGATCGTGCCACCGTTGGGCAGGGCATCGACGGCGTTGAAAACCAGGTTCGTCAATGCTTCTCGTAAACTGGCTGCACGGCCACAGACAAACAGGCCGGGTGTGGCTTTGACAGAGAAGCTAATTGGTCGGCCTTCGGCTTGCGCGGCGTCGCGCCAGCGCGGCGCGGTGAGTCCAGCAACCTGTTGGACCAACAATGCGACTTCCAGTGCTTCTGGTTTGCCGTCTGCCTGTCCGCGAGCAAACGTCAGCAAGCGACGTACGGTTTCTCCGCCGTCGAGGGCGGCCTGGGTGATCACTGGAAGTGCTTCGCGCAAGACTGCCATGTCGACGTGATCGTCTTCAATTGCGCGCAAAGCAATCTGGCCGTAGCCAGCGATCAATCCCAACGCCTGGTTCAGGTCGTGCGCGACACCACTCGCCATCTGGCCCAGGGCGCGTAATTTTTCGGCTTGCTCCAGGCCCTGGCGTCGCTCATCTGCCTGCTTGCGATCGGTGATGTCCGACAGCGTGCCGGACGTGCCAACAAGTTGACCAGCCCCGTCACGCGTGGGTCGAGCAAAGACTTCGAGCCAGCGTAGCTCGCCAGCGCTGTTGAGAAATCGGACTTCGTAGCGACAGCTCTCCTCGACTCCAGCAGCGACGCTTTTGAACATTTGTTCAGGCAGCGTGCGATCTTCCGGATAGAGCAATTCGAGGCAGCTCTGTCCGATCGATTGGTCGAGGCTGTAGCCTGTCACTTCCTCCCAGGCTCGGCTGAGAAATGCCCAGCGCCCATCGGCGTCGATCTGGAAGATGACGTCTTTGATGTTGTCGACGACAGAGCGGTAGCGCAACTCGCTGGCCCGCAGAGCTTCCTCGGCCCGCTTGCGTGCCAAGAATTCTTCTTCCGCTCGCAGACGTGTGCGGCGCTCGCCGCCGCGCTGGTCACGTCTGATGTCGGCTCGTGCTCGTTCATCCTCATCCAGTCCGCGATCGGTTGCACAGCTGGCCCATTCGGCAAGTCCGGGCGCGGTGACAGGCGGACTGAAGTAATAGCCTTGGGCAACGTCGCAGCCGAGGCTGGCGAGGACCTGGCGCGTGGCGTGATCCTCGACGCCTTCGGCAATTGCCTGCAGGTCCAGATCGTGAGCCAGGTCGATAACCGCCCGAACGATTGCCCGGGCACCAGAGTCCTGGGCCATGTTCTGGACGAACGAGCGATCGATCTTCAGCTCATCCAAGGGCAAGTCTTTGAGATACGCGAGCGATGAGTAGCCGGTACCGAAATCGTCGATGGCGGTGCGCACGCCGAGACTTCGCAGACGGCCAAGAATGTCGCGCGCACGATGTGGGTCCGCGAGCAAGGCGCTCTCGGTAATCTCAATGCAGAGCCGATGCGGCGCAACCGTGCAAGTCGTCAACAGCTCGGCGATGTCATCGGGCAGATAGCGATCCTGGAGGTCGTGAACGGATAGATTCACGGCAACCCGCACATCGAGCCCCGCCGCCTGCCACGCCTGGCATTGCTGCACAGCCGCGGTCAGCACGAACCGGCTTAGCCGTCGAATCAGGCGAGTTTCCTCAGCAATGGGAATGAACGTGTCCGGCGACAGCAGGCCGCGCGTAGGGTGGTTCCAGCGAACGAGGGCCTCGACGGCGGTCAGCGCACCGCTGCGTACATCGACCTGAGGTTGATATTGCAGGACGAGCTCGCCGCCATCGACAGCACGTCGCAGATCCGCTGCCAATGCCAGCTGCTCGGGGCAGCGGTGGTCATCGTCAGCCGCGTAGACGGCGTAGCCCGAAAATCTTTTTCTGGCCTCTGACGCTGCGACGTCGGCGCCGCGGAGGAGTGTGCCTGCATCAGTGCCCTGGTCCGGGTAGACCGCTATCCCGATACTGCCGCTCAGTTGTACCGCGGCACTCGGAAGCTCGAACGGCTGCTCCAGGGTCCGCAACAATCGCTCGGCTGTTGTGGAAGCCGCGACTTCACCCGCGATGCCCAGGAGAAGGCACGCGAAATCCGCGCCTCCCAGGTGGGCCAGCAGAGCGCGGCCTTCCAGCGCTGCCGACCATCGTGAGGCCACCTGGTGCAGCACGGCATCGCCGGCGACTCGACCGAGGGTCTCGTGGATGTCTTTCAACTGATGAACGTGCACCACCAGCACAGCCAGGTGCGAACCATCGGCCCTGGCTCGCCGGATCGCTTGTTCCAGGCGAGCCAGCAGCAGGCCCAGATCGGGCAGGCGGGATGAGGACATCACGCGCCCTGTTCCGTTATGGCCTGGGCGATGCCTTCGGTCAGACTGGCTGCCTCGGCGGCGTTCAGGCGCCAGAGCTGCCCGTGGCTGGTCCACTGATCGACCAGCCGATACGCTCGGACGAGCGTGTCGCTTTCCGTCCGCGCGGCGATCGGCCGAGCGAGCTGTGCGTGCAGCTCACCGGCTATGGATTGCGCCAATGATGCAGCCTCGGTAGTCGTCAGCAGACGCGTAGAGCAGGTGGTTTCCCACGAGCTCACGATCTGCATGGCTTCTTCGAAGCAGCCCAACTCCGTGGCGCACATGACGAAACTATCGTGAGTGGACAGCGGCGCCCCTAGTGTCAGTCGGCACCATGCGGCGTGGGCCCTGGCTCATCGTGCCGTGCTTGTAAGGTTCAGCAGATCACGATGGCGGCACTCTCACTCGGTCAGACTCGGTCTCACTCAGTGACAGTCACGCGTCCAATCATCCACGGGTGTGGCACGCAGTTGTAGGTGTACACGCCAATCGTGTCGAACGTGATCGACTTCACTTCACCAGCTCTGATTTCACCGGTGTCCCACGCCTGGCGCATGTCGGTGGCCGTATGGATCACCGCTCCTTCGTTGCCCCAGCTCAGCGTGGTGCCGACGGAAATCTGCACACCCACTGGTTCAAAGCGGTAGTCAAACGTGCGGACGGTGCCGTCGAAGATCCATGTGCCGCCGGCAGCGGTCGGACCGCCGACCTCTTGACCGAGGCGTGTGTTGCCGCCTGGTGCCGGTAGTTTTGACTGAATCGCGGGTGCTGGGGCGACCTCGTCCAGGGTGCCATCCAGAGCAAATGCCCATACCGCGTCACCGTCGGTGGTCGTCACACCACCGCGGTTGCCGCCTGCGGCCACTGCCACGTACTGGACGCCGTCGATCTCGTAGGTCATCGGCGGCGCGGCAATGCCCCAGCCGACCTGGAACTTCCACAGCACGTCGCCTTTGGCGACGTCGTACGCAACCAGGTTGCCGTCGATCTGGCCGGCGAAGGCGAGGTTGGTGGCAGTGCTGACCCAACCGTAGTTCTGCTCACCAGGAATGCGGCGCTGCCAAACAATTTTGTTTGTGCGGCTGTCCATCGCGGTGAACGTGGCATTGATGGGCGCGTCAGGCGTGGCGAGGCTGACGATCCGCTGATAGTTCTTGCCAGGCTCGAACTCGCGCGGCGCGGACAAGTTGACGGCGTACGCCGACGGCTGCTCGTAGCCATTGACCAGCACGTAGCCAGTCGGCGGGTGGTAGGAAGTTGGACTGAAATTTGTGCCGCCACGGCGCAACAGGACCGGAACATCCCAGTACGAAGTAAACATGCAGCCAGCTTTGTCGGCGACCAGCGTGAATTCTGGGAGTGGATCGGGACACTGGTTGATGTACGCGTCGCCGACCGGGAATGGCTGAACGGGCGACGCTTTTTGATTGGCCGATGCGCCAGGTTGAGGGTCAGGCGGAATGGGGCGTAGCTCCATGCCGGTCAGCGATTCGCCGTTGGTCCGATCCAGGAAGTAGCACCAGCCGGTCTTGCCGCATTCGTACATGCCTTTGCGCGGTGTGCCGTTGTACGTCTGGTCGAACAGCACCGGCGGGTTGGGCATGTCGTAGTCCCACAGCTCATGTCTCACCTGTTGGAAGTGCCAGCGGTATTTACCGGTCTTGTAGTCCAGCGCGACGATGGACGCAGTAAACAGGTTGTCGCCGGGGCGGAGCGAACCCTCCCAGGGGCTGGCATTGCCAGTACTGAAGTACATCATGCCGAGCTCGGGATCGATTGCGGGTGCTTGCCAAACGGT
>DASYKL010000053.1:0-2580 GCA_035995405.1 Chloroflexota bacterium | reverse complement strand
CAGCGGCAGCATCGTCGCGCCGATGACCGTGGCCATGCTGCTCGCGAGCATCGCCAACGGACAGTTGATCGCGCGCACCGGCTCCTATAAGCCTTTTGCGCTGGTGGGCTTTCTGGTCGGCACGACGGGTTTGTTCGTGCTCAGTTTGATGGGTACGGGCGCCAGCTACATGCTGATCCTGGTCGATATGGTGCTGGTCGGCTTCGGCCTGGGCTTCGTCGGTCCGACCATGACCCTCGCCTCGCAAAGCGTTGCTCGACCAAGTGAGCTTGGCGTCGTCACTTCGCTGCTGCAGTTCGCGCGCTCGATGGGCAACATGATGGGCACCGCGGTGTTCGGCAGCATCCTCACGTTGCGTTTCATACCCGAGATGCAGGCCGTGCTACCCCCTGACCTGGCGGCTGCGCTCCCCGACGAGGTCATCGCTATGACGCAGAATCCGCAGGCGCTGCTCGATCCGGCCGCGGCAGCGTCGCTTGCCATTGCCCTTGGCCCGACGCTGGTGGTGCTGCCGGATGCGGCAGACATGGTCTTCGCGGCGTTGCGGGGAGGGCTAGCTGGATCACTGCACTGGGTGTTCCTGGCTGGCGCGTGCGTCTTTGGGTCGGGCTTTGTGGTCAGTCTGTTCTTGCGCGAGGTGCCGATCGGCGGGCGCGGCGAGCAGCCTAGCGCTCCGAGCCCTTCTCCTTCTCTTTCTCCCGATCTCGCCCGAAGCGGCCGAACAGACTCCCCGCCAGCATTGACCGCGTAGACGGCAGCGGATTTTCGCCGTTGCTTGTCTGGCCCTGGGCGCGGCCAGCCAGCCAATCCTGGTGCAAGTTGCGCGCGCCTTCAAAGTGCATCTTCAACTCGGGACTGTCATCGCTGATCGCATCGCGCAGTGTTTGCAGTTCGGCGATGTACAGGTCGAGCCGACGCGCGACGTTGTCGCGGTTGGTGCGCATGATGTCCGCAAACATCTGTGGGTCGCTATCGCTGAGATGCGTCGAGTAGGCGAAGCCGCCGGCTGCGAGTGAGGCCGTTTCGCGCCAGCTCTTTTCGCGACCGAGGTGACTGATCAGTGCCACCGACAGCAGATACGGCAGGTGGCTTACCGACGCCACCAGGCCATCGTGCTCGTCGGGGTCCAGAAAATACGGTGCTGCACCGAGCGATTCGACGAGCTTGACGGCGTCGTCAATGGCATCGCGCGGCGCACTGGGCAGCGGCGCCAGACACCACACCGCGCCGTTGAACAGCTTCGCGTCCGCGGCGTCAGGACCCGTTTCCGTCTTGCCAGCCATGGGGTGGCCGCCGATGAATCGCACGCCGTCGGGCAGGAGGTCCCGTGCCCAGCGCAGGACTTGAGACTTGGTCGACCCGGTGTCCATCACGAGCGCTTTGACGGGGAGGAGCGGCGCCATCTCTTCGAACAGCGCTTTCATCGAGCCGACGGGTGTCGAGACGATAACCAGGTCCGCATCTTCCAGCGCATCGCGCAACGATGCCCGACGATCGATGGCTTTGACCGATTGCGCGCGCCGCAGGTTGTCGCCCGAGGCGTCATAGCCAACGACCTGGACTTGCGGCCGCGCTGCTTTCAGCGCCAGGCCGACCGACGACCCGATGAGGCCGGTGCCTAAAACAGCGACGCGGTTAGGTTGCACTGACAGGCGCCCTCCAGGAGCGGCAAGATCGCCGAGCGGCCTACGGCCATGAACGTGCTGAGAAACCGTTGCAACGGCGGAACGAAGATGAAGGCGAGCAAGATGAACATGCCGTAGCGCTGCAGCGGCAGGAGGGCGATCTTCAACGGCCGCGGGGCCAACCCATACAGAAAGCCGAAACCGTCGAGAGGTGGCACGGGCAGCAGGTTGAAGACGGCCAGCAAGATATTGATGAAGATGAAGCTGAGAAAATAGGTTCGCACGACAACGTCGATATCGGCGCGGACGATGCCGTAGACGGCGGCGGCGGCGGTGGCGGCGACAATGTTCGAAACTGGTCCGGCGATGGACGACATGGCCCAACCGAGGTTCGGGTTACGCATCTCGCCCGGGTTAATCGGCATCGGTCGCCCCCAACCGATCGGCCCAACGAGGATCATGATCGTCCCCAGCGGGTCGAGGTGCTTCAGCGGATTGAGCGTCAGGCGACCGACGCGCCGCGGCAAACCATCGCCGAAGAGTGTTGCGACCAAGCCATGACTGAATTCGTGCACCGTGATTGCCAGCACCAGCGCCACGAATCGCGGCAGCTCGGAGTTCAACAGTTGCAGAGCGCTGCCAGGATCGCCCAGATTGAGCAGCCCCATCTGGTTGAGCAGCAACACACCGAGGACGACCAGGCCGACTACCTGGATAGGTGTAATTCGTGGCCCGGCCTGACGGGGTGGAGCCTCGGGCACTTTCCCAGGCGTTTCAGGCAGAGCCGGTTGGGCACACACGCTAGTGCCAGGATGATAGAGGTAGCCACTCACCGCCCGGCGGATTAGCCCTGCGCTGACGACGGGCGCTCTCGCGTAGGGCCCACCTATACTTCAACCCCACTATGTCGAGCCGGAAGCGGGTAGGTGTTGTCGGCGTCTCAGGCTATGGCGGT
>DASYKL010000052.1:0-5269 GCA_035995405.1 Chloroflexota bacterium | reverse complement strand
GCCAAACGCCGAACCTCCAGCGGACATGAGCACATGGCCTTCAGCTTCAACGTGAACCAGCCCTTGATCGCGGCACATCTGGTAAAGCCGACGCCCGAGATCCAGGCTGACCCCGTGGGCATCCATGTACTTGATGTCGGCGGCCCACATTGCCTGATAGACGCTCGCCCGCTCTGGGTCCTCGGATGGATCGACCACCCCGCACGTGATGTGGTCGAAATCCTCCACCACGAGCCAGCCGCCCGGCTTCAACGCCGCGATCATCCTGGATAAAGCCAGGTCGCGACTGGGTAAGTGACACAGGAGCAAACGCGCGTGCGCCAGGTCAAACTGATTCTCAGGCAAGGCATCAGTGGTGATGTCATGGCGCTGCACTTCCAGATTGAGATAGCTCAGCACGCCCAGAAATCGCGGATCGATGTCTGTCGCCAGGACTCGTCCTTGTTCGCCAACGCGCTTGCACAACCATTTGGTGATGGAGCCTCCCCCAGCCCCGGCCTCCAGGCAGGCCCAGCCTTGGCCTACGCCAATTGCTTCGAGCTGCCCGATTGTCCAGGGATCGAGCCATTCCGCGCCGGCTGAGAGCCGCTCGCGCGCTTGCTCCAGCGCGTTGTCCAGGATGTAAGCACTGGAGGCGGGCTGCGGCGGGGTCATACTCGCTGCAGCTTCGTGAGCGCTGCGGGCTGCGTTGTCAGTCATGGTGAGCTCCGCGCGAGGTGTGTGTCGCTGCAAATGCGCCAACGCGGGTTGTACCCCGAATGCGGTGGCGTGTCAGCGATCAGGCGCGCTCCGAGCGGCAGTGTCGCCAGGGTTGTGTAAATCTCAAAGGGGCCAACACCCATTCCCGACGAACTGAGCATGGCACGCGCAGCGGTGTGTCTGTACCTAGCGACGGCCGAATTCGCGTTCGAGCTGGGCGTGGCTGAGCAGGATGGCAGTGGGGCGGCCGTGGGCGCAGGTGCGACAGATCGCCGCTTCGCCTAAACGACGCAACAGCGCTTCCATTTCGGGCAGGGCCAGCGTGTCGCCGGCGCGCACGGCCGACTTGCAGGCCAGGATGAGAGACAGGCGTTCGGTCCACGTGGCGTGCTGCTCGATGACCAGGCCGTGGGTGTTGCTGGCGAGCGTGATCAGCGTCTCCTGGACGATCCGCTGTGGGTTGCGATCGACCAGCAGCCCAGGCACGGCGCGGACGAGTACTTGCCGTGGGCCGAATGGCTCAATGACAAAACCAAGCTCGGCCAGCTCACGGGCGGCCTGATCGGCCAGGGCGACGGCAGCGGGCGGGACGTCCAGGACTAAGGGCTCGAGCAGCAATTGCTGCTCGGAGCGGCCGGCCAGCGAGGCGCGCAGATCTTCGAGCAAGACGCGCTCATGGGCGGCATGCTGGTCGACCAGGTAGACGCCGGCCTGTCCTTCGGCGATGAGGTACGTCTTGCCTGCCTGGCCGAGGACACGCAATTCGCGCAGCGTGTCGCCGCCGCCCAGGCCGGCGTGGCTGGCGTCGTCGTCCCAGGTGGAGATAGCCCATTCGTCCGTCGCGAGCGCGGCGCGCAACGCCCGTTGGATCGTGGCGTAGACGGCGCGCTCGCGGAGCAGCTTCACTTCGAGCTTGCTCGGGTGCACGTTGAAGTCGACTTCGTCGGGCAGGACGCGCACGTTGATGATCGCTACCGGCTGACGGCCGACGGGCACCAGCGAACCGTACGCTTCGATCACGGCGTACGTCAGCGTGCGATTGGTGACTGGGCGGCGGTTGACCAGGACGGTGACCCCGGAGCGACCGGCGCGGTTGTAGGCGCCCGTGGCGCAGATGCCGCTGACTTCGACAACGGTTCGCTCGTGCTCGTCGGTCACGGCCAGCGGCGGCACGTCGAGGAGCTGGTCCGCGGCATCGTTGCCGAGCACGGCAATCGCGGCGGAGCGCAGGTCGCCGTCGCCTGCGGTGCGCAAAGCCTCGCGGCCGTCGGTCAGTACAGCGAACTGGACTTCCGGAAACGCTAGCGCCAGCGGGGCGATGCTCTGGATGCACGCGGCGGCCTCGGCTGACCTGGCTTTGAGAAACTTTTTCCGAGCCGGGAAGCGGGCGAACAGGCCGTCGACGGTCATCGTTGTGCCGGTTTGGCGGCTCAGCGGGCGTTGCTCGAGTGCCCCGGCATCTACGCGGAGCTCGAGGCCGAGCTGCTCGTTGCCAAAACGGGTCGAGCAAGTCACGTCGGCTACGGCGGCGATGCTCGGTAGTGCTTCGCCGCGGAAGCCGAGCGTCGCCAGATCATCCAGGTCAGCTTCTGTATGCAGCTTGCTTGTTGCATGACGACGGAAGGCCAGCTCGACTTGCGCGCTGATGATGCCGTGGCCATCGTCGCTGACGACGATCCGCTCGGCGCCGCCGCCGTCGATCTCGACGCGGATGTGGCGGGCACCGGCATCCAGCGCGTTTTCGACCAGCTCTTTGACGACCGAGGCAGGTCGTTCGATAACTTCGCCGGCGGCGATCTTGGCGGCGAGGTGCGGGTCCATGACCCGGATGTCAGGCATCAGCGCAGTGCCGCTTTAAGCCGGCTGGCGCGCGGGCAGGTCGAGCGCCGTGCGGGCTCGCTCGTGCATGTCCCAGAGGGCTTTCTGGGCGGCTAAAGGTGACAGGCTGAGCACGTCCAGCTGCGCCAGGTCGGTGCCGATGGAGATGAGGGCCGCGGGTTCAGAGGTGGCGGCAGCACACACCGTGTCTTCGAGCGCCCGCCGCGGCACAGGTGCTACTGAGGCGGCGGCTTCGAGCTCGGCCAGGATTTGCGCGGCGTGGTCGGTCACCGCTCGCGGCAGACCGGCCAGGCGGGCCACGTGAACGCCGTAGGAGCGATCGGCCGCACCCTCGGCCACCGTGTGCAGAAAGACCACGTCGTGTTCGCGCTCGAGCACATCCATGCGATACGGCCGCAGCCGTGGCTCGCGTTCGGTCAACGCCCCGAGCTCGTGGTAGTGCGTCGCCACAACGCCACGCGGCGCACCGCTCGCTCGATGCAGCAGTGCACTGAGCACGGCCGTTGCAACAGCTACGCCGTCGCGGGTGCCCGTCGAGCGGCCCAGCTCGTCGATCAGCACCAGACTGCGTTTGGTGGCGGCGGCCAGAATCGTCGCCGCTTCTTCCATCTCAATCAGAAAGGTGCTGCGCGCCGTCGCCAGGTCATCCTGACTGCCGAGGCGGGTCAGGATGCGATCGACGCGACCGACTTTCGCCTCTCGGGCGGGTACGAACGAACCGCACTGGGCCAGCAGGACGATGATCCCGATCTGGCGCAAGTAGGTGCTCTTGCCGGCCATGTTCGGGCCGGTCAGCAGGATGATGCGCTGCTCGGTGTCGAGGCGCGTGTCGTTGGGCACGAACGCGCCGGGCGGCAACAGGTCTTCCGCCACCGGGTGGCGGCCTTCGCTGATCTCCAGCCGATCCTCGTCGTCGACGATCGGCCGAACCCACTGTTTTTCCTCGGCGATCTGGGCGAATGACAGCAGCAGGTCGATGGTCGCCACGGCCGTTGCCGTCGTGGCCAGCGCGTGAGCGATCTCGGCGATGCCTTCGAGCAGGCCGTCGAAGGTCTCGCGTTCCAGGCGCAGCGCCTCATCGCCGGCGCGGGCCACGCGGGCATCGAGTTCGCGCAGCTCGGGCGTGATGAAACGCTCTTCGCCAGCCATGGTCTGCTTGCGGACCCAGCCCTGCGCTTCGAAGTGGGCGCCGAGGGTTGGCGCGCCCGTCTGGCCGCGTTGCTCGATGTCCGTCTGCCGCGCCAGCGCCGCGACCGGTACGCCCAGGTAGTAGCCCATCTGGCGGGAGAAGCCGATTTTCAGCTGCCGAACCCCGGTATTCTCGCGTTCGCGCGCTTCGATCGCGGCGATCCACTGACGGGCATCGCCGGCCAGGGCGCGTTGCTCGTCGAGCGCGGGCGACACACCCGTGCGGATCGTGCCTTGCGCCAGGCTGGCGCCGGCGTTGGGCTCGATCGTCGCGCCGACCCGCCGCACCAGGTCAGGTACGTCATCCAGGTTGGCGATCGCGGCGGCGAGGACCGCTGGCCAGTCGTCGCTCGAGAGCGAGCTGCGCAATCGCGTGATCCGTTCGAGCGTGGTGGCCAGCGACAGGCAATCGCGCGGCGACAACGTGCGCTGCCCGGCCCGTACGGCGAGTCGGCCGAGGTCACCCATGCCACGCAACGAGCCGCGCAGACTGGCGCGGAGTACCACGCGGCGCAGGAGGGTATCGACCGCTTCGAGCCGCGCGTCGATGGCGGGCGCATCGAGCAGCGGCGCGCCGACCGCCTCACGCAACGCACGGGCGCCCATGGCGGTGCAGGTGCGATTGATGGTCGATACCAGGCTCACGCCGACCCCGTCCGACTCGATCAGCCCGAGATTGCGACGCGTCGCGCGATCGATCTGCATGTGGCCATCGATGGCATAAAAATGGGGTGGAAGCAGCGTCGGCAAAGACGCGGCCTGTGTTTGATGCAAGTAGCCGACGAGCAGGCCGAGCGCGGCAAACGCGGCGGGGTGAGCGCGGATGTGATCGGCGTCTGGCAGCGAGCCGTACTGGCGTTTGATGGCGCGCTCGCGGAGGGTCGGGTGGCTGAGGGTCTGATCGCAGTCGGTGACGTGGAGGCCGGCGGTCAGGGCGGCCGGCGTGCCATCGCCGCTCGCCAGCACGCACTCGCTCGGCGCGAGACGGACCAGCTCGGTGGCGATCTCGGGACTCGACGGGGACGAGGCCTGCGTTAGCGTGACGTGGCCGGTGGTGACGTCGGCCGACGCCAGGCCGACCACGCCGTCGACGGTCGCCAGGGCGACCAGGTAGTTCGACTGCTGGTCGCGGTCGGTCAGGAACTCTTCTGGCAAGGTGCCCGGGGTGAGCACGCGGGTAATGCCACGGCGGACCAGGCGGTTCTTGGCTTCGGCAGATGGTTCGAGCTGCTCGACGATGACGACGTGGGCGCCGCCTTGCAGCAAGCGCGGCAAAAATGAGCCTGCGGCGCGAATGGGAAAGCCGGCCCACGGAACGACGAACCCGCGGCCGACGTCTTTGGTGGTCAGCTGGATGTCGAGCAGGCTGGCCAGGCGCGGCGCATCGGCTTCGCCAAAGGCTTCATAGAAGTCGCCGATGGCGCAGATGACCAGTGAGCCCGGGGCTCGGCGATCGGCTTCGGCGCGCAGCTCGGCGAGTTGTCGCAGCAGCGGCGGCAGCGCCTGTGACGGTGTGTCCGGCAACCCCGGGAGGGGCAAAGAG
>DASYKL010000051.1:0-3361 GCA_035995405.1 Chloroflexota bacterium | reverse complement strand
AGCGGGTATTCGCCGAAATACATTCCACCGCAGTACGTCCAGTTCGCTAATACGTTGTTGCAAGACCAGATGTTGTTTGGCAGCGACTACCCGTTCATTACCCCGGAACGCTGGCTAGCTGATTTCGACGAGGCCGGCTTTCGGCCCCAGGTACAGGAGAAGATTCTGTTGCTCAACGCGCGGCGAGCGCTCGGATTATCGTGAGCGCAGTTGTGGCAAAGCGTGCGTTCGGCACGCGCGACCTCGATGAGTTCGCGGCCGTCATGGCCGAGCTGCGGATTGAGCTCGAGGCGCCAACCGAGTCAGGTGAGTACGTAGCGCATACCGACGGCGCGTGTCTCGGCAACCCCGAAGGGCCAGGCGGCTGGGCTGCTGTCGTCGAGCGTTTAATGGTCGTTGCTGACGGGCCGCGTGTGTTGGCCGAGGCGGGCGCAGCCCGCCTGTTGAACCTGTCTGAGAACGTGTGGCTACTCTATGGCCACCTGTCGTCGACGTCGAACAATCGGGCAGAAGCATTAGGCGTGCTGGCGGCGTTGGAGTGGGCGCCAGCAGGCTCGCGCCTGGCCGTGCACTCTGACTCAGAGCTGACCGTGCGGATTCTGCAAGGTCGCTATAAGGCCAAGGCGAACCCGGATATCTGGGCTGCTATTCGGAGCACCATCGCCGACAAGAAGCTCGTCGTGCAGGCGGACTGGGTCCGCGGCCACGCGGGCGATCCGCGCAATGAGCTGGCCGATCGCCTCACGAAGATCGCGGCGACCAAGGGTGGCTTCGACGGCGACATCGAGGCTCTCGACCTGTCTGCACCGGTCGGCAGAACGCCGCCACGAACAGGTGACCTGCCGTCGGAGCTGGCTGGCCTCGAGCCCAAAGGCAAATGGGAGGAAGAGTTCGTGCGCTCGCTGGCCAAGCAGCTGCGCGGCAAGCGCGAGCTCAGCCCGAAACAACAAGCCGTCGTCGATAAGATTCGCGCCCGCGGAACGGCGACGAAGGCTTAGCGGCCGCCGCGCAACGCGACGAGGCGAAACGCCAGGCCGACCCACGGCTTCTCTGCCCCGCGTGTGCCATGGGCGACCAGAGCTCGAACGGTCACCGATTGGTCGCGGCCCGGCGGCGTAAAGTCGAGCGACAGATTCGTCCCAACGGGCAGCTCGATGCCTCGAACGCGGCAGCCGCCGGTAGTCAGATCGGCGATCTCGACGGCGATTGGCTCCGGCAGCACGGCGCAGCGCAGCGTGCCGGGCAGGCTGACCCGCAGTCGCAGTGCACGGCGTACCTGGCGGGTGCCGATGGAAACCAGGAAGCGTCCAGCGCGGCCGTGCTCGGCTAGTCGGCCTTCAAAAATCTGTTTTTCGCCGACTACGTGCATCTCAGTGCCGAGGGGTGGCAGCACGCGACGGGTGTCCTCTGACTCGAGCACGAGCATGTCGCGCGCGGCGTGGACGATCACAGCGGTGGCGCGGTCATCGGCGTCGTCACCCCAGCTACACGTAACTGCCGCCAGGACGGCGTGGGCATCAGTGGGCGGTGGCGCAGAAGAGCCGGGCGAGTCCATGGTTCGAGTATCGGCAGCTATGCTGCCTAGCTGAGTCGATGATCGCCGCGGCCGAGCCGTCAGCACTGCCAGCGCTGGCGCGCCTGATGGCCGACTCGGCGTTGCTGAGCCGCTATGGGACCACCTATGAGGACTCCCTCGCGGCGCTGAGCGAAGCGGCGGCAGGGGGTGACGTCATCCTCGTCGCGGGTGCCGGGGGCGTCGACGGGTTTGCCTGGTTGAGCTTTGCGCCACGCATCCTCAACGGCGCTGCCTATTTACGGCTGCTGCTGGTGACGTCGCCGGGCAACGGGCTGGGCGCTCGGTTGCTGGCCGCCGCCGAGACGGTCTCCCGGGACGGTGGGGCGAAGCACCTGTATCTGTTGGTGACGACCGACAATCTGGCCGCACGACGGTTCTACGAGCGGCATGGGTATCGCCACGTCGGCAACCTGCCGGGCCTGGTCCGGCCTGAGCTGGACGAAGCGCTCTATCACAAGCGCGCTTAGTAATGATGGTCCCTTAGCGGTTCAGCATCGCCAGGGCCACGCCGACCGAGATCAGCGCGACAACGGCGCCAGCCAGCGTGTAGGCCACGTTGAGCGGCCACCACAGGCTGATCGCCGACTGCCAGCCGAACCAAACGCCCCAGGCGCCGATGGTTACCAGCATGATGATGCCCAGCAGCTCGCCGAGGTCCGGCATGCGGAGCCGATTCGGGTTGCCGCCGTAGGGCCTCACGTCGCGAGTCTAGTCGTTGGACTGGCGGCTGAACGACGTGCAGCAGACACGCGTAGGCGCGCCTGGAAACGCGTGTCGCGTTGCAGGATCGCAAAGCCGATGCTGCTGACTACCGCCACGCCGCACATGCCTGCCCATGGCAGCCAGGTCACGCCGGCGCGGGTGCTCAGATCCATCAGCGCGCCGCCCGTGCCGTTGCCTAACGCGCCGCCAAACGCGAGAGCCAGTGAGCCGACCCCAAAATAGGCACCCCCCTTGCCGCCGCCGAGACGGGCGGTGAGCGTTGACTGGACGGGTGTGATCAGCAGCATGCCAATGGCGACCAATGCGGTCGACAACGCCAGGCCGACGAAGTTGCTGGCTAGCGCGAACCCGACAAAGCCGAGTCCCATCAGCAGCATGGCGCCGCTGACCTGGACGAGCGGTCCGGCGTGGCGTGTTGTCCAGCGCACCAACGGCACTTGCAGGAGCATGGCGAGGCCCGCCTGAATGGCGAAGAGCGGCCCGATAGCGCCAGGGCCGACGAGCTGCGCGGCGAGCAGCGGCACCGTAATCGTCGGCTGGCTGGACAGGAAATAGAAGCCCAGCAGCAGCGTCGTGAACCACATGAACTCTCGGTCGCGAAGGGCCTGGCCGATGGATCCCCACATGCTCAGGCCGCCGAGCTCGCCGCGCATACCTCCTGGCAGCAGCGCCAATGCCTGAATGGCCGCCAGCAGGAAGGCAGTTGCCGCCACAACGCTGACGATGGCAAAGCTGAACGGCAACAGGACCGCGCCAACGAGGGGCCCGATAACTTGCCCGAGCCAGCCCGCCGAGCCCATCGCCGCATACACGTTCTGGCGTTCCCTTTCTGGCGTGAGATACGCCAGAGACGCGCGCGACGGCGGATCAAACAATGCGCCACCGAGCGCGGTCACGAACGCGCCGGCGATGACGCCCCAGGTGTCGCGTGTCAGCGCGAACATCAGGAACCCAGCGGCGCGGACGGCGAAGCCGGCGACAATGACGGGCTTGTAGCCGATGCGATCCGACAGACTGCCGCCGAGCGGAGCGGTCCCCTGCTGGACGAGGTTGCGGCCAGCC
>DASYKL010000050.1:0-3250 GCA_035995405.1 Chloroflexota bacterium | reverse complement strand
CGGATGACGTTATCGCTCGCATCTTGAGCACTGTCCCCGTCCCGCGCTGACGCCGCTCCACGGTGAACGACTTCACAACTCAAGTGTGAGATGCTTCACGGCGCGGCACTTGACTGGCGACGTACGTTTTGATGCAGGAGGGCCGAGCGCCTTGGATCAACCAACTTCCGGTAACACCATCGAACAGCCAACCACTCCGCGGACGTGGAACAGCAGCATGGGTGAGCTCGACACCTATGCCGAGCGGCTGCGCGTACAACTGCCCGCGGCGCCTCCAGGCTTGCTGGATGGCTACATGCGTTTTGCGCCATGGATCGCCATCGTCTTTGGCATCCTGGGCATCTTCGGCTCACTCGCGCTCATGGGCCTCGGTGCTGTCCTGAGTCCCTTTTTGCTTTTCGCCGGTGCCGAAGGCGTCCAGGCTGGCGGCGCGCTGTTTATCGCGTTGATCGTCGCCTTGCTGACGTCGGCACTGGAGGTCGTCGGTGGCTACCTGATGCTGCAGCGCCGCGCGAACGGCTGGTGGCTGCTAGCGCTCGGCCTCGTGGTGAGCCTGTTGAGCAACCTGCTGCACGGCGCCATCTTCAGCCTGCTGATCGTCGCCGTGGTCGGCTACATCCACCTGCAGGTGAAGCCCAACTACCGCTAACCGCATCGGATAGACCCTGGGCCGTGGTGACGCCTCGCCTGGTGCCACCGCGGCCGCTCACGGGTCGGTGACGAGGCGCAGGCTGACCGTGAACGCGCCGCCTTCACCGGCGTGACCGCGTAGCGCCTGGGCGAGAGATACTGTCCTCGTTGCCGACGCTCAGGCTTTTTCTGCTGCTCCTTGTCGCGGTCCCGATCGCGGCCGTCGGTGGACCGCTTGTCCTCATCGCGGTCGCCATGACCACGCTCACTCTGGTCGCCGCGGGTGTCGACTGGTTCCTGGCCCGCGACGGCCGCCGCGTCGTTGTCCAGCGCAGCCTACTCTCAGACAAGCTGTCGCTTGGCGCCTGGAATCCCGTCGAGCTGCAGATCGACAACCAGACCGGCCGGCCGCAAAAGGTGACCGTCCGTGACATCCCGCCAACCGGCTTCGCCCTTGACCCGCTCACTCCTGTCTTCCAAACACAAGCCATCAGCCACGCCACCCAGACCATCACGTATCGCCTGAAACCCCAGGCCCGCGGTGATGCCTCTTTCGGCTACCTCTACGCCCGCGTCGATGGCCCGCTTGGCCTCGTCCGGCGCACCTTCAAACAACCGGACTCGACCAGGGCGATTCGGGTCTATCCCAACCTGCGCGAGCTCCGCCGCTACGATCTGCTCGTCCGCCGCGGCCTGGAAGCCCAACCCGTCGGCCGCCCCGTCCGAGTGGCCGGCGCCAGCACCGAGTTCGAACGGGTCCGCGACTATGTGCCTGACGACGAGTTTCGACGCGTCAATTGGAAAGCGACCGCCCGCCGCGGCCAGCCCATGGTCAATCAGTTTGAAGCCGAGCGTAGTCAGAACCTGGTCATTCTGCTGGACGCCGGCCGCTCCATGGCCGCCCTCGCTGAGCCAGCCGTCGCAGCGGCCGATGAAGACGACGCGCAGCCCGGCCTGACCTTGATGAAACTCGACTACGCCCTCAACGCGGCATTGCTGCTCGCCTACGTCGCCAGCGTACGGGGCGATCGCGTCGCCGTTCTGGCCTACGCCGACGATGTGCGCACGTTCGTCCCGCCGCAGCGTGGACGCCGCGCGCTGCTGAGCATCGTCAGCGCGTTCTACAACCTGCGCGCTGAGCCGGTCGAGCCCGACCACGGCCGCGCCTTCGACTTTCTTGCCCAACGCAATTTACGCCGTTCGCTCGTCGTCCTGTTTACCGATCTGGCCGATCGCGAATCCTCGGCGACTCTCGCCGCGTACATCCTGCGCGCCGCACGCCAACACCTGGTCGTCTGTGTCACGCTCGGCGACCCGAACGTCCGCCGCCCCGCGGAGCAACGACCGCGCGACGGCCGTGCCCTGTACGAGAAGATGGTCGCCCAACAGTTGCTCGATGACCGCGCCGCCGTGCTGGCCCAGCTCACCGCGTACGGTGTCCTGACCATCGACACGGACGCCGACTCGCTCCACCCGAAGCTGATTGGGACTTACCTCGAGCTGAAAGAGCGCGGTCGAGTCTGACGGGGCCGCCCGATCGTCAGCAACAGCCCGTACAGGACAATCGCCGACAACGGACCGATCGCGAACTTGAGCTCCACGGGCACGTCGCTCGGGGATACGAAACCCTCTATCAAGCCGGCCACCACCAGTACCGGCGCCGCGCCGAGGACGAGCTCCACGGCTCGCCGCGCGGCGCGACCCAAGGCCTCGCGCCGCAACCGCAATCCGGGCCGCAGCAGCGCGCCACCAAGCATGAACCCGGCTGCTCCGGCTATGACGATACAGGTCAGCTCCAGGTAGCCGTGTGGTGAAATGAACGACCACAGCAGTCCACCGACGCCGTAATACTGCGCCGCGCCCAACGCGGCGCCGAGCATCAAGCCATTGGTGATGAGCACGTACGCAGTCCCGATACCGAACAGGACTCCGCCACCGAAGGCCAGAAACGAGACCTGGATATTGTTGGTGAAAATGAGCGTGGCCATCCCCGGGCGGAGCGCCGGTTCGATGTCCGTCCACGTCTTGCCACCCTCCATGACCTGCCGCAGCCGCGCCGGCACCAGCGCTTCGCGCAGCGTCGCATCGTCCAGCGCGGCCACATACGCCAGCACTGCCGGCCCAAACAACAACAGCGCCGCAATCAACAAGTACGACCGCGCCGCCCGAAACCGTCGCGCGAAATCTGTCCAGAAGAATTCGCCCAACCGTCGCCAGGATGGCGCCGCCGCCCGATACAGCCGCATGTGCGCCCGCGCCGCGAGCGCGTTCAGCCACAGCGTTAGCTGATCGTCCGGGAAATCACGCTGCGCTATCGCCAGATCGCTGAGCACCGCACGATACGCGCGTGCCAGCGCTTCAATGTCCTTGGCCTCAAAGCGGCGTAGGCCATTGCCTTCACTACGCTTGAGGAGCGATTCGAGCTCCAGCCAGTGCGGCTGGCGAGTCGCGGTAAAGTGACTGAGAGATGGCATCCGCGGAGTACAGCGTTCTAACGCCTGAGCGGGTCAGTCTGCAGTATGACATCGCCGGCGTCGGCTCGCGCGGGGCAGCGGTGATGATCGATAGCGCGATCCAGTCGGTCGCGTTGGTCGTCGTAGTCCTTGGCCTTGGCGGCGGA
>DASYKL010000049.1:0-3122 GCA_035995405.1 Chloroflexota bacterium | reverse complement strand
CCGTATGCCTGCACCTCGTACCGCGGCAGCTAAGCCAGCCGAGCCGGCGGCGCTGGCGATCCGCGGCGGGACCCTGGTGACCATGGACCCGCTGCACACCATTGTCGTCGGCGATCTGCTGGTCGACGCCGAAGGTCGTATCGCGGCAATCGCGCCAACTACCGAGAACGCGACCGCCGCCCGGTCGATAGATGCCGCTGGCATGATCGTCGTGCCGGGCTTGATCCAGGCCCATCTGCACCTCTGTCAAACGCTGTTTCGCGGCCTGGCCGAGGACCGTCCGCTCCTGGCCTGGCTACGGGAAAGCATCTGGCCTCTCGAGGCCGCCCACGATCCGGACTCGATCCGGGCCTCTGCCCGCCTGGGCATCGCCGAGCTGCTGCTTGGCGGTACGACCGCCATCCTGGACATGGGTACGGTGCACCACACCGCGACATTGTTTGAAACGGCCGTGGAAACAGGGATCAGGTATACCGGCGGCAAGGCGCTGATGGATACGGGCGACGGCGTGCCGCCCGGCCTGCTCGAGACGACTGCCGCGGCGTTGCGCGAGAGCGATCGCTTGGCCGACGCCTGGCACGAACGCGAAGGAGGTCGGCTGCGCTACGCGTATTCGCCGCGGTTCGTGTTGACGGCGACGTTCGACCTCTTAAGGAGCGTCGGTGCCCGGGCGCGGGCGAACCACATGCTCGTCCACACGCATGCCAGTGAGCAGCGCGAGGAGACTGACCTGGTCAAGCAGCGCTTTGGCGTCGCCAACATCCAACTGCTGGCGAACATGGGTCTGGCGGATACGAACGCCTGCTTCGCCCATTGCGTGTGGCCCGAGCCAGATGAGTTCGATGTCCTGGAGAGCGGTGGCGCGAGTGTGGTGCATTGCCCGTCGTGCAACATGAAGCTCGGCTCGGGAATGGCGCCGATCGCCGATTACCTGGACCGCGGTGTCAACGTGGCCCTGGGCGCTGACGGGGCGGCGTCGAACAATCGCCTGGATGGCTGGGAGGAGCTGCGTCTGGCCGGCCTGATGGCCAAACTCCGCAATGGCCCGGGGGCAGTTCCCGCGGCCGACCTGTTCGAGGTGGCCACCATCGGCGGCGCCCGCGCGCTCGGCATTGACATCGACACCGGCAGCATCGAAACGGGCAAATACGCCGACGTAGCCGTCCTCGACCTCCGCCGCGCCCACGCCACCGGCCCAGACGACATCTACACCAAGCTGGTTTATTCCGCCCGTGCGACAGACGTCCGCACGGTGCTCGTCCAGGGCCAAACGATGGTCGAAAACGGTCAGCTCAAGGCCTTCAGCGAGTCAGAAGCCGTCGCCGAAGCCGAGCTCCAAAGAGCCGCCCTCCTGGCCCGAGCGGGCCTGCGCCCCTAGCTCGCGACGCCGTTGCGCTGGACCTTCTTGTACTCCAGAAACAAGCGCTGGTATTGCCGCTGCAAGTCTTTGTACTGCCGCTTCAACATGTCGTTGCTCGGATCGGCAACCCAGGCCGCCATCGCGGCGCGCATCGCCTGGGTCAACTTCTCCATCTCGGGCGTCTCATCGTCCATAACTCAGCCTGGATTCTAGCCAGCTAGAAGAAGTTCAGGCCGAAGATCCCCAGCGCCTGGTTCAGCACCAGCGTGAACGCCGCACCACCGACAAGCACCACGCTGCCCCAACCAACGACGTTGTACAGCAGCCCGTTCCGCAGCGGGTCAGCCACCAACCGCCGGTCGTTGATCAGCAACAAGATGAACACCAGGATGACCGGCAGCAGTACACCATTGAGCGTCTGAATGCCGACCAGCAGCGCAATGAGCGGCACGCCGGGCAGCAATGCGATCGCCGCCCCGAGAAACACCAACACGCTGAAGATGCCGATGAACATTGGCGCGCGGCGAAAATCGAGATTAACCCCCCGCCGAAACCCGAACGCCTCGCTGATCGAATACGCCGTCGCCAGCGGCAACACCCCTGCTGCCAGCAGCGACGCGCCGAGCAAGCCAACCGCAAAGACTGCCGACGCCGCATGCCCCGCAACCGGCTCGAGCGCCCGAGCCGCATCCGCTGCTGTTTGAATATCCGTATTGCCTGTTGCGTGCAGCGTGGCCGCTGCCGCGATCACGATCAGCGCGGCGATGATGTTGCCGAACAAGGCGCCGAAGTACGCATCGGCCCGCTCGGGCCCATAGTGCCGCCGCGCTACGCCTTTTTCGACTATGGCGCTTTGCTGAAACAGCTGCATGTACGGCGTCACGGTGGTACCGATCAGCGCCACCACCAGAGCCAGATAATCCGGATCGGTGCGGATCGTCGGGATGAACATGCCGCGAGCAACCTCGCCCAGGTCCGGCTGGGCCATAAACGCGGCAATCGGATAGGCGAAGAACGCCAGGGTCATCAACAGGAAGAATTTCTCGACGGACGCGTAGTTGCCGCCGACGACGAAGTACCACACCAATACCGCCGACAACGGCACCGCGAAAAAGCGAGTGATCCCGAACAATTCGGCCGCCGCGGCGATGCCAAGGAACTCGGTCACGATCACGCCGCCATTGGCCACCAGGACGACTGCCACCGCGAAGAGCGCCCAGCCAATGCCGAAGCGCTCGCGCACCAGCTCGAGCAAGCCCCGGCCAGTAGCGGCCCCGAGCCGGGCGCACATTTCCTGCACGACAGCCAGGGTGACCGTGATCACGACCAGCACCCACAACAGCTCGTAGCCGTACTTCGCCCCTACCTGGCTGTAGGTGGCGATACCGCCCGCGTCGTCTCCGGCGGTCGCGGCAATGAGCCCTGGCCCGAGGATCGACAGCAATCCCAAAATCCCGGCGCGTGGCGGTCGCACCCCACGCAAATGCATCGTTCGGCCGCGGATGCCGAGCCGCACGCCCGAGTGCAGACCGCGGTCTTTACGCGGGCCGATCTCCGGCTGCTCAACGGCCGGGATAGGCGTGGCGATTCGTGGCTGGGTGCTGAGACTCACGTGAACACCCGCGGCTGATCGCTAGCAGCTGAGGCGGGCGACAACTGGAGCAAGGCCGCGTCCGCGGTGACCGCGCCGAGTAACTTGCCATCCTTGCTGACCACGGGCAACGCGGCCAGATGGTGGTCGGCCACATGCCGTGCGGCTGCC
>DASYKL010000048.1:0-5465 GCA_035995405.1 Chloroflexota bacterium | reverse complement strand
CGCAGCCGCACGGCCAGCCACGTACAACGGGACGCTGAGTACGGAGGATACGATGCCGTAATGCGTATAGGATCGGCCGTCGACACCCGGCAGGGCGAGTCCCGGCACGAGCCGTTCTGACGAGCCCACCTCGCCGATGTCCAGAGCGCCTCGTTCGGCGATGCTGCGGGTGACCTGGAACATCAGCTCTTCGTCTGGTGAATCGAGGTGGCCACCCATCGTCAGCAGGTACAGCGACAGAAAGAACAGGCCCAGAACCAGGACAGGACGTGGCCGTCGCCGTGATCGGTCCGCCCTCTCGGCGAGGCTGCTCTTGCGACGTCGGCCCGCGACCTTGCGCTCTGGGGCGCTCACGTCGGTGGTGATCGACCAATATGAACCCTGCATAACGCCGAGGTGGGCACATGATATGCGGTGGCGGGCGACCGACTGCTGCGGCATAGTACGGCTCGCAATGATGGCCCGCCGTGTGGCGCTCGATCTCACGCGACTCGACCAGCGCACTGCTGCGATTGACCCGCACCGGCTTGAGATCAGGTTGGCTCAGGCACTCAGCCAGCACGCACCCGAGGTCGAGTTCATCGTGCTCGCTCGACGCGCTGCCGGTACGGCCGTCGCTGCCGCTCTCGACGCCCCCAATGTGCGCCGCATAACGGTCGCTGAGCCAGGTCCGACTGAGTTGCTCCTGGCTCGCGTCGATGCGCATTTGCCGGGCCACACTCGACGGGCTCGACTCGCGCGCCGTCTCGATTGGCCGCGCACCTTGCGGCGCCCGGTTGCGCGTTGGCGGCCGAGTCTGCTGAGACAACTTCGCGTGGACCTGGTGCTGTGCCCTTTCACCGCGCCGGGCATCACCGATCCCGCTATCCCACTCGTCGCCGCTGTCGCCGACATGCAGCATCTCTCGCACCCACACCTGCTCACGTCAGCCGAGCGTGCGATTCGAGCACGCGGGTTCGACGGGATCTCTCGCTACGCCGATCGCATCCTGTGCACCGCGAACTCGGTACGAGATGCCGTAGTCCAATCTGACGGCGTGCGTGCAGGCCGCGTGGTCACCGTGCCGCCAACGCGCCTGTTGAGCCAGCTAACACAACCACCGCCATCCCCCGCCGGCGTGGCCGACGCACTCGGCCGCTTCCGGCTGCGCGAGCGGCAGTACTTCCTCGTGTCGGTACCTGGCGTAATCGAACCGCGGCACAACCTGCACCTGCTGCTCGTGGCGCTCGGTATTCTCCGCGCCCGTGCGCCGCGGTTGGGCGTTCGGGTCGTCTGCATCGGAGACGCGACATGGCCTCAGGGTGACCTGCATACGGCTGCCGAGCGCATGGGACTGGCCGACATGGTTCAATTTCGTGGTTTGGTCAATCGCCAGGATCTCTCAGCACTGATCCTGGGCAGTCAGGCGGTTATCGTGCCATCGCTGTACGAAACCATCGGCGACGGCGCCCTGGACGCGATGGCACTCGGCCGCGCCGTGCTCTGCAGCGACCTCTCCAGCCTGGTCGACCTGAGCGGCGACAGCGCGCTGCTGTTCGACCCACACCGGCCTGCCGATCTGGCTGGGGCTATCGAGCGCGCTGCGTCCCAGCCGAGACTCCTCGACGACCTGGCCCGGCGCGGCCAGGCTCGGCTCGAGGCGTTCGACGCTGCTCCGACGGTTGCCCGGACGTATCTCGACGCGATCCGCGAAACACGAGCACCGTGCCTCGCGTCTCGATAATCACTCCGTCCCTGAACCAGGGCCGCTTCATCGAGCAGACGATCGAGACCGTCCTGAGCCAGGGCCGGCCACATGGCGACCTGGAATACGTGGTCGTGGACGGCGGCAGCCAGGACGACACACTGCCCATCCTGCGGCGCTTCGGTGACCGTCTGCGCTGGGTGTCCGAGCCGGATCGCGGCCAGGCCGATGCGGTCAACAAAGGTCTTCGCCTGACGTCGGGGGACGTGATCGGCTGGCTCAATTCTGACGACATCTATTACCCCGGTGCGGTGGAGGCAGCGTGCGACTTCCTGGCTGCGAACCCGGCCGTCGATGTCGTCTACGGCCAAGCGCAGACGATCGACGAGCAGGGCCTCGTCATCGAGCCATACCCGACCGAACCATTTGACCTGCAGCGTCTGGCCGACGTGTGCTTCCTGTGCCAGCCCGCGGTCTTTTTTCGACGGTCGGTCATCGAGCGCTTTGGCCCGCTCGACGAGCGTCTACACTTCGTCCTCGACTACGAATACTGGCTGCGCCTGGCGCAGGGAGGAGCCACATTTGCTCGGATTCCGCAGCTATTGGCTGGCTGGCGCCTCTATCCCGGCATAAAAAGCGTTGCGGGTCGAGTGCGGATGCATACCGAAGTAAATGAGATGATGCTCGAACGACTGGGCTACGTCCCTGACCGCTGGATCTACAACTACGCTCACGCTCGACTTGAGCCGACGAGCGTCGACTCGACCAAGCACCTGCGTTTCGCCATGGCGCTGACAGTCTTGACGCTATGGGCTTCCCTGCGCTGGAACCGCTCCGTGCCCGGCACGGTGCGGCAGACCACGCTGATCTGGCTCAAGGACGGCGTCAAACTCCTCGGCTGGTCATTGCGGGCCCAGGCCCGGGCACGACTCAGGTGAGGATTGGCCTCGACGTTAGCCAGACTGGCGATTTCAAAACTGGCTGCGGCTACTTCGCCGACAGCCTCGTGCGCCATCTCGTCGCCATTGATCGCACCAATTCCTACATCCTCTACCCCACGTTCGGCCCAGGCTATTGGGATCCGCGCTGGGCAACGAACACCCTTGACCTGACCGATCAGCCACGCGTTCAGCGCGGGTTGGGGCATCACCGCCTGGACCAGTTAGAGGGCTTCTGGCTCGACCCGCCCGCCGATCTGGAGGCGCAGCTCGGCTCGCCAGACATCATCCACTCGAACAACTTCTACTGCCCCACTGGGCTGAAAACCGCTCGACTCGTCTATACGTTGCACGATCTGGTGTTTGCGTCGCATCCGGAATGGACCACCGAAGCGAACTGGCGCAACTGCTTCGACGGCGTGTTCAACGCCAGCGTCTACGCCGACCGTATCGTGGCCGTATCGGCGTACACCCGCGCTCAGTTTCTCTCCACCTTTCCGCATTATCCGCCGCACCGCATCAACGTCGTGTACGAGGCCAGTCGCTTCGACAAGCCGCACAATGGCCCGCCCCCCAGGTCTGTGGCCCACCTGGCGGCACAACAATTCTGGTTGGCTGGTGGGTCGACCGAGCCGCGCAAGAATCTCACGCGTCTGCTCGAAGCGTTCGCCCGCCTCACAGCCGCTGGCGAGACCCGCCATCCGCTCGTCCTGTTCGGCGGCACGGGCCCACAACACGATGACCTCGAGCTAACTATCAACCGATTGGGACTGGCGAACCACGTCCACCGTTTGGGGTACGTTGACGACACTGCCTTACGCTGGCTCTACGAGCACTGCCTGGCGTTTTGCTACCCCTCGCTGTACGAGGGTTTCGGCCTGCCTGTTGTTGAGGCACTGAGCCTGGGCGCAGCGGTGCTCACCTCGAATGCGACCTCGTTGCCTGAGGTCGTCGGCGACGTCGGCATCCTGGTTGACCCATTCGACGTCGATGCCATCTCGGCTGGCCTGCGCACGCTGGCAAGCGACGCCAGTACGCTGGCGGGGTTGCGATCGCGGGCACGCGGCCAGGCAAGTCGGTTCTCATGGCAGCGCGCCGCCACACAGATCGACGACATGTACCGTGAGGTCGTAGCGCAACCCTCCCCAGCAAGCGAAAGGAAGCGTTAGGTTGGCGCCGTCGGAACGTAAGACTCGCGCTGGCTGCACGATCATCGCGCGCAACTACCTCGCGCAAGCCAAAGTGTTGGCGAAATCGTATCTCGAACACGTCAGCGATAGCCATTTTGTGGTGCTTGTGGTCGATGGCGTGCCAGCTGGCGTGGAGTTTAGCGCCGGTATCACCGTGCTCAGTCCAGAGGACCTCGATCTGCCAGACTTCGCCGATCTGGCGTTCAAATACGACGTCACTGAGCTATGCACCGCGGTCAAACCAGCGCTGATGTCGTTTTTGTTCCAGCATCTCGACGTGCAGGAAGTGGCCTATTTCGATCCCGACATCACGATATTCCGACCACTCGACGAGATGTGGGCGCTGCTGCGCGAATCGACCATCCTCCTGATCCCGCACCTGCTCGACCCGATCCCGCTCGACGGCAAACGCCCGAGCGAACAGGACATCTTGAGCGCGGGCGCCTACAACCTGGGCTTCATCGCCCTGCGCGCCTCGACAGAATCCAGCCGCCTCCTCGAATGGTGGGCCGAGCGCCTGCGTGAGCACTGCCGCATCGACGTGCCAAACGGATTGTTCGTCGACCAGAAATGGCTCGATCTGGCGCCCAGCCTCTTCTCTGGCACCACCATTCTGCGCGACGACACCTACGATGTGGCGTACTGGAATCTTCATTCGCGGCGGCTCGACCACGCGGTAAACACCATCCTGGTGAATGGCCGGCCGCTGGCATTTTTTCATTTCAGCGGTTTCGACCCCGCGTCGTCTCGGATATTGTCGAAGCACCAGAACCGTCTCGTCGTGAGCGATGGATCACCCCTGGCCTGGCTCCTCGACGAGTATGCGGACGCCCTGCGACGGGCCGAACCAGCGCTCAGCCGAAGTGGGCCGTATCGCTACGCGACGTTCGACGACGGTCTGGCCATCAGTTGGCCGCACCGCCGCTTGTACGGCAGCCTTCAACCTGCACAGCGCCGCGAGTTCGGCGACCCATTCAAAACGGCCGGGTCCACATCCTTTTTCAACTGGTCGTGTCGCTCGGGACAGGGTGACGCAGGCCTGAGTCCCTTCCTCGAGCGTTTGCTGGTCGAGGCCGCGGATGCCCGACAGGCGTTCCCCGATGCACGCGGCAGACAGCGCAAAGCCTTCCTGACCTGGGCCCAGACTTATGGTGCCCAAGCCTTCGGCTACGATCCGCGCCTCGCGGATCCTACCGCCTGGAACCACCCAGTATCCGCCACGCCGCTGCCGCAAGAGCGGCCGCAAGCGCCCTCCCTGGCTGACGTAGGCGGCGTGAATGTGCTCGGCTATCTGACGAATGAGACGGGTATCGGCGCCGTCGCTCGCGGGTTTGTTGGTGCCTTGCGCACGATGGGCGTGCCAGTGGGGCTCACAGATTTCGCCGAGCTGTCGCCAAACCGATCCCTCGACGCGACGCTGGATGGCATCGATGGGTCTAGGCCGTACGCCGTCAATCTGGTGTGCGTGAACGCCGATCAACACTTCGTCGTCAAGTCACACCTCGGTGAGGAGGGGTTCGAGAACCACTACAACATCGGCGTCTGGTTCTGGGAAGTGCCCAGTTTTCCTGACGAGTGGCTCGACCGTTTTGCGGAGTATGACGAGATCTGGGCGCCCAGCAGATTCATCGCCGATACACTCGCGCCGCTTTC
>DASYKL010000047.1:0-2465 GCA_035995405.1 Chloroflexota bacterium | reverse complement strand
CACCAGCGACGCGTCGTTCAATTTGAGCCGCTCGAGGGCCTCGCGCAGCAGCGGGTACTCTTCGCCATTGGTCGGGTACAGACCAGCGAAGACCATCGACTTGGCGGGGCGATAGCCGGGCAGAGCCTCAGTTGCGGCTCGGGCGACAGACGTGATGGTGTCGCCGACGCGCACGTCGCCAACGTCTTTCAGGCCCGTCGCGATGTAGCCCACTTCGCCTGCTTCGAGGTTGTCGATGGCCATCATGGTCGGGTGGAAAATGCCAACTTCCATGGCCTCGCCGCGGACGGCGGTCGACATCATCAGCACGGGCTCGCCCGTTTTGACCGAGCCGTCGATGAAGCGGCAATAGGCGATGACACCCTTGTAGGGGTCATAGTGCGAGTCGAAAATGAGCGCCCGCAACGGCGCGTCTCGGTCGCCGCTGGGGGGCGGCATACGCTTGACGACAGCCTCGAGAATTTCGTCGATGCCAATGCCTTCTTTGGCCGACGCCAGAATGCAGTCCTCGGGCGGCAGGCCGACGATGCGCTCGATCTCTTCGCGGACGACCTCTGGCTGGGCGCTGGGCAAGTCGATCTTGTTGATGACGGGCACAATTTCGAGGTCATGCTCGACGGCCAGGTACACGTTAGCCAGCGTTTGAGCTTCGACCCCCTGAGCGGCATCGACGACGAGCAGCGCGCCTTCACAGGCGGCCAGGGCGCGCGAGACCTCGTAGGTGAAGTCGACGTGGCCAGGCGTATCGATCAGGTTCAGCTGGTAGATCTGGCCATCGGCTGCCACGTACTGCATCCGCACGGCCTTGGCTTTGATGGTGATGCCCTTTTCGCGCTCGAGGTCCATCGCGTCCAGGACCTGGGCCGTCATGTCACGTTGAGCAAGCGTGCCTGTACGTTCCAGCAAGCGGTCGGCGAGGGTGGACTTGCCATGATCAATGTGCGCAATGATGACGAAATTCCGAATAAACGCTTGCTGCACGGTGTCGGACGAGAGGCTAACACGGTGCACGATGCTAGCCTTGGCTATGCGATTGGGTTGGTTGAGTGGCGCGGCGCTGCTGCTCGTGGTGATCGGCTGTCAGGCCCCAGCGCCCGCGGCGCCAACACCGCCGACTTCGGCCGCGGCGCCGAAACCATCGGCTGCACCGAGCCCGTCGGCGGCACCGAGCCCATCGGTTGCACCTGGCGCGGCCGCGCCGCCCGCTGTATCGGCTTCCCGCGTCGATGTGCTCAACGCGGCGAACGCGGCCTATCGCGCCGGTGACTTCGTGGTCGCCGGCGGCCTGTATGAACGGGTGATCAACACGCCGCCCGCGCCGAACGAAGGTGCCGCTGCCCCGACCGTCGTCGACTTCGCCCATTTTCGAGCGATGCTCAGCCTCCTGGCCAACGGCAGCGAGAACGAAGCAAAAGCGCACCTCGACGCACTGCAGCAACGTGATGCCAGCGCGCCGCTAGCACGCCTGGGCCAGCAAATCTGGGATCAGTACGGCATGACGGCCCAACTCCGCGCCGCCTGCGCCCAAATCCAGCCACAAGTGGCGTCACAGGCGGGCCCCACGTTGGCGGCGTTACAAGGATTGGGTGTCACGGTGGACGCCCAAACACTGTGCAGCGTGGCCCAGGGCTGACGGGTCCGCTGAGTCTCAGGCGGCCGAAATGCTCGCCGCGCGCTCGAGGACCTGAACGGCAGCTTCAACCATAGGCGCCGTTGTCAAGCTGTAAATGACGGACCGACCGCGGCGCTTCGCGGTAACAATCCCGCCGTCGCGCAGGACCCGCAGGTGTTGGCTCGTGGCCGACTTGCTTCGTTCGAGGATGGCAGCCAGGTCGCCTACGCCGAGCGGCCCACCGCTCAAGGCGCGGACGATCTGGGTTCGCGTTGGCTCACAAATGACTTCGCGCACAGGTTGCAGCAGCGTGGTGGCGGTCCCATCCAGCAGCATTTCGCGGGCATTGCGAAGCCGCGGCGATGCAAGACGAGAACGCGAGTCGAGTGGCATCCAGGTGTTTCTCCAGCGCCGAAAATCAGGTTTCGAAAACGAAGAGTTGCGGGTCGTAACGCATGCGGCGTGCCAGAAGTACGTTCCTTCTGGACAGCCCGTTACGTCGGATGGTCGAATGGCGCCGAATGACATGACGCGTGGCCGAGTGCTGCTCCTCGAGGATGATGTCGCGCTACGCGGCCTGTTGCATGAAGCCCTGGGCGGCGAGGAGTTCGACGTTCGAGCCTGCGACGGCTTTGCCGAGCTGCGCAGTCTGGCCGCCGGCCGTGCGGGCGACCTGGTTGTTGCCGACTTCTGGGGCGGCAGCCAGCGAACGCTGCCCGACGACGAGCGCTGCGAAATCGTCGAGCTGTGCTCGCTGCTGCCCGTCGTCCTACTGACGGGACGCTCGTGGGCAGCCGAAACGACCGCCGCCGAACTTGGGGCGCGCGCCCTGATTCGCAAGCCGTTCGACCTG
>DASYKL010000046.1:0-5321 GCA_035995405.1 Chloroflexota bacterium | reverse complement strand
AAACTGCGCGGGTATGGCCAACACCAGCTCGCGTACGCTGCGCCTTCTGTCGCTGCTGCAGACGCACCGCTTCTGGCCTGGCGACGAGTTGGCCGACCGTCTCAGCGTCTCGCCGCGGACCTTGCGACGTGATGTCGAACGTCTCCGCGAGCTGGGGTATCCGGTCGACGCCCGGCGTGGTGTCGATGGTGGCTACCAGCTCGGCGCCGGAGCCGCACTACCACCTCTTGTCCTGGACGATGATGAAGCTGTCGCGCTGGTCATCGGACTCCGACTCGCCGCCCAGGGTGCGATTGCCGGGATCGATGAATCCTCCGTCCGCGCCCTGGCAAAAGTCACCCGCATCATGCCGCCGCATTTGCGGCGACGCGTCGAGGCGCTCCGCTCGATGACCATGCCAGCAGCCTGGGGCAGCGGCGCGAGTGCCGACGCGACCAGCCTCACGACGGTGGCGCAGGCATGCAGTGACGAGGAACGGCTCAGATTCGCCTACACGGCGCGGAACGCCGAACGCAGCACCCGGCATGTCGAGCCGCACCGCCTGGTCGCACTCGGGCGGCGCTGGTATCTGGTCGCGTACGACCTCGGGCGCAACGACTGGCGCAGCTTTCGGATGGATCGGCTCGAGATACCCAGAACCACCGGCGTACGTTTCGAGCCGCGTGCACTACCGGCAGAGGATGCCGTGACGTTCGTGCGCGCCGGCCTGCAAACGCAACCGACGAGCCGACGCATCGAGGCGATCATCCATGCTCCAGCCGCGCAGGTCCGATCAGGAGTCGGTCAGTGGGCCACGATCGAAGACATCGATGACGGGTCCTGCCAGCTGCATATGACCGCTGACAACCTTGATTGGCCGGCGCTCGCGCTGGGCAGCATCGGCGCTGAATTCGAAGTCGTTCGTCCCACGGAGCTGGTCGACCACATCCGTGAATGGGCCGCCCGATTCACGCGGGCTAGCGATCGACCAGCTTCGGCTATGTGACACTGGCCAACGACCGCATGTCCCTGGTACATTGGGGTGAGGTTTGTGACGAACCACGCTCTGTCCCACGCCTTGCACGGCATGTCTGGCGCGCCACGTCTGTTGTCAGCCATCATGGCTGTGCTCGTTAGCGTTGGCTGCAGCCCGAACGCGGCGTCGAGTCCGGCAGGGGCGCCACAGGCGGGTTCCGCAGCGGCCGTCAGCGGCGACATCGTTGTCTTTGCCGCGTCGTCGCTCACCGAAGCGTTTCAGGACATGGCGGCGGGGTTCCAGCAGGCTCAGCCCGGGACGAAATTGACCTTCAACTTCGGCGCATCGAGCCAGCTCGCCACGCAGCTCGGACAGGGTGCCAATGCTGACGCGTTCGCTAGCGCCGACGCCGCCCAGATGGACAACGCCAGAAAGTCCGGCGCCGTTAGCGGGCAGGATCAGGTCTTCGCCCGCAATCGCCTGGTGCTGATCACACCTAAAGACAACCCGGCCAGGATCAGCGCCGTGCCAGACCTGGCCAATCAAGGCGTCAAATTTGTCACCGCCCAGCCAAGCGTGCCGATCGGTCAATACACAATCCAGATGCTCGACAAGGCGTCAGCTGATCCCGCGTACGGGGCCGATTTCAAGAGCAAGGTCGTCGCCAATACGGTGTCCCAGGAAGATAACGTGCGTCAGGTCGTGGCCAAGGTCCAGCTTGGCGAGGCCGACGCGGCTGTTGTCTACAGCACCGATGCGACGCCGCAGGTGCGCGATCAGCTGCAGATCCTCCAGGTACCCGACCCACTGCAGACTCTGGCGGTCTATCCCATCGCAGTCGCCAGGGGCGCGAACTCACCGGGCGGCGAGGCGTTCGTCGCGTATGTGGTTGGCACCCAGGGGCAAGCGACACTTGCCCGATGGGGATTCCTCCCACCAGCTCAGAGCAGCGCCGCGGCGCAGTCGACGCCCACCACGACTGAGGTCATGCTGCCGACGGCCGGCACACTGGCCGTCCGTCGCTAGCACCCAGCCTCATGACTCCGTTGGCTGTGGTGACCACACCTCAGCCTGATGCGAGCAAGTACGCTAGCTGCCTATGGCAAAGGGATACTGGGTGACAACGTATCGTTCAATTTCCGATCCAGCAGCTATGGAAGCGTACGCCAGGCTCGCTGGACCGGCCATTCAAGCAGGTGGTGGGCGGTTTCTGGTTCGGGGCACGCCGACTACGGCACATGAAAACGGGTTGATGCAGCGCGTCGTGGTGATCGAGTTCGACAGCGTCGAGCAGGCGACCAGGACGCACGACGGCCCTGCCTACAAGGAAGCGCTGGACGCGCTCGGCAGCGGCGCCGATCGAGACATCCGCATCGCGGAGGGACTGGCCTAGCTTAGCTAGATCGCATTGTTACTCTGGCAGCGCGATGCGCCGATAGACGAGGCGCCAGAGCGTGTCGTGTTTTTCCCAGGTCGAGGGGCCAGATGACAGCGCCGGGCGAACTGCGAGACGTGCCTCGCGTGCTGTCGTGGTGACTTTATCGGCCTCGTAAATGGCGCAGAAGCGCGGACTGCCTGGCGCCGGGTGCGCAAACTGGCGATACAACTCGAAGCGTGTGGCGCGGCTGTAGCCACCATTGGCCATCACTTCTGGCACGTGCGTCTGGGTATAAAACGCGTTGAACTCGTCAAGACCCTCGGCATCCGTGTCAGCCGGTATATTCATGCCGACCAGGAAAATAGACTCCGGCGCTTGATCCGTTGAGCCCGTGGCGGAGAGTTGCCGCCACAGCATGCGCCACGTTGTTTTTGCCTTCTTGCGCGCAGCAGGCCAGGGCGAATAGTGCTGCCGATGCAGCCACGGTCGGGCATTGTCTTTGATGTATTGCTGCGCTGCCACCTCGTCGGTCATCTCGTAGACGGCCAGCCAGCGCGGACCGGCGTGCATACCGCCGCGGGGGTCAGGCTCGATGAGCTCATATCTGCTGGCGGTGACGAAGCCGGGATGAGCGGTCAGCACTTCGCCGACATGGGTGGTGTTATAGAACTGATTGAACTCCGCCAGCGCCTCGGGCGTCGTGCGCGGATCGGTGTCCATGCCGACCCAGTACATGAACGGGTGGGTGAACGGGTGGGTGATTGGTCCGGATTCTGGTTGCGGCATGGGCTCGATCAAGCCGGGGCGAGGGCGCGTTCTCCAGCGTGATCCAGCCGTTGTTTGGCTTGCGCATAGATGGCGTCAGGTAAGGGCCCGGCTGCGACGGCACGGAGGTTGTCGGCGAGGTGGGCGGGGTCCATGGTGCCGACAATGACCGTGTCTACGCCCGGGTGAGAGAGCGTGAAGCGCAGCATCCACGCTGTCCGCGATTCACCTTCGGCGAGCAGCTCATCCAGGCGAGCCCGTTCCCAGATCTGCCAGCGATCGCTCGGGCCACGACCAACACCGGGCTCGCCCTTAGCCACGCCACCGCGGACGATCGTTCCTACCCCAGCATCGTGGGCGCGCTGCAGGAAGTCTTCATGGGTCCGCTCGAGCGCCGAGTACGGCACTTGTACGGTGTCGAAGACACCCCAATCCAAAAACGTGCCGATGTGCGGGGCAACGGTCGACGCACCGATCCAGCGCGTTTTGCCCGCGGCTTTGATTTCGCCTAGCGCCTCGATCAGCTTGCCGCTCGCGACGTCGGCGACGGTCGCGTTGTGCAGCTGCAGCAGGTCGACCCGATCGGTCTTCAGCTTGGCCAGGCTCTCGTCGATGTTCTGCAGCACGTGCGCCCGGGTCCACTCGTGCGGCGTCTCATCGTGGTCACCCGCTGGCACCATCTTGCAGCCGACCTTTGTAGCGAGCGAATACGCTGAACGGCGATCTGCAATCAGGCGCCCGATCAGCTCCTCGCTGCGCCCGTAGTCGGCGGAAGTGTCGATGAACGTGATGCCACTGTCCAGGACCGCGTCGAGGATGCTGTGGGCCTGCGCCTCGCTAATCTGACGACCGTTCCAGATGCGTGGGCCGCGTAGCTCCATGGCC
This sequence comes from Chloroflexota bacterium, assembly GCA_035995405.1. GTDB lineage: Bacteria > Chloroflexota > UBA6077 > UBA6077 > CF-72 > CF-72. The sequence goes on along the minus strand of DASYKL010000046.1, from coordinate 1,338 downwards.
CCGTAGCCGAGGCGGGTCACGGTCAGATCGGTGCGGCCGAGCCGCCGTGTGGGTATCGCTGCCATATGTCCGAAAAGCTAGGATATGCGAATGCTCCCTGAGGAACAGCCGGCTCGACCGCGCCGGCGTGATGTCCTGCGACTGGCTCTCGGTGCCAGCGCCCTGTTGCTTGCGCAGGCCTGCGCGCCCGCATCCCAGGCTCCCGCAACTGCACCGACAGCCGCGCCGACAGCCGCTCAGGCCGCCGCGACGACGAAGCCGGCCGCGGCCCAACCAACTACGGCACCTGCCGCCGCGCAAGCTCAAGCCCGCCGAGGTGGCTTGCTGCGCGTCGGCCTCGACGTCGATGCCGACACTCTTGACCCGCGCCTGACCAAGAACACTTCCGGTTTTCGCGTTCGCGAGCTGGCCTTCAATGGCCTGGTTGCCATCAACCCCGACTTCACACCGGTCCCAGACCTGGCAGAAAAATGGGACAACCCAGACGATAAAACGTGGGTCTTCCACCTGCGGCCGAATATCAAGTTCCATGACGGCTCAGATTTGACTGCTAGCGACGTCAAATTCACCTATGAATCCGTTCTGGACCCGGCGTTCAATTCGCCCAGCCGGGCCTTCTATCTGTCGGTGGATAGGGTCGACGCCACAGACAAGAACACGGTCACCTTTACCCTCAAAGCGCCGTTCGCGCCGTTCTTGTCATACATGGACCTGGCCATTCTGCCGCAGGCCGCGGTCCAGAAACTGGGCGCCGACTTTGGCACCAAGCCGGTCGGCACCGGCCCATTCAAAGTTGACCGCTGGACCACTGGCGACACCATTGAATTATCGGCAAACGATGCCTTCTATGGCGGTCGACCGAATCTCGATCGCGTGCGACTCAAGGTCGTCCCTGACAATTCTGCGCGTGTGGTCGCGCTCGAAAGCGGCGATCTCGACTTTGTGCAGTCGCCCGTGTCACCACAAGATGTGTCACGCGTGCAGAGCGGTGGCAAGCTCAAGGTCGACCGTACGCCGGCTGCCGGCTACACCTACATCAACCTGAACACGGCCGATCCGATTCTCGCCGACAAAAAGGTCCGCCAGGCGCTGTCGCACCTGGTGAACAAGCAGCAGATCATCGACACGATCTACAAGGGCATTGGCAAACCAGCGAATGGTCCGATCGTGCCGGGTATGTGGGCGTATCCAGCCGACGTGCCATCGTTCGACTACAACCCGGACACGGCCAAAGCGCTGCTCGACGAAGCCGGTTGGAAGGCAGGTGCCGATGGCATGCGCAGCAAGGACGGCCAGAAGCTCAGCCTGACCGTCCGCACGCACTCGGAGGACCCCGAC
>DASYKL010000045.1:0-2365 GCA_035995405.1 Chloroflexota bacterium | reverse complement strand
TGAGCTGCGGCGGCCCGGGCTGCAAGGAGAGCACCTGACCCTCGGTACGGCCACCGATCCGTATCAGCCCGTCGAAGGTCGCTACCGTCTGACTCGCGGCGCGCTCAGCTTGATGCGCGATCACGCGAACCCCGTGTCGCTGCTGACCAAGTCGCCGATGATCGTGCGCGACGTCGACGTGCTGGCCGAGATCGCCCGCGAAACATCCGCCGAAGTCTTCTTCTCGATTACAACGGTCGACCTCGACCTGTGGCGCACCGTCGAGCCAGGCACGGCCAACCCGTTCCATCGCCTGCGCGCCATGCGCACACTGCGCGACGCAGGCATTTCCGCGGGCGTGATGATGGCACCCGTACTACCTGGTCTGACCGACTCGGCCGCATCGATCGAAGCCGTCGCGGCGGCCGCCCGCGACCACAATGCCGCCTCCTTCTCCGCGACGGCGCTGCGGTTGGCGCCGCATGTCAAAGAGTTCTATCTGGGTTTCGTCCACGATGAGTACCCGGCGCTGCTGCCGCGCTACAAACGGGCTTACCCCGGCACGTACGCGCCGCCGGCATACCGCGAAAAACTCGACGAGCGCATCCAGCGCATTCGCCACGCCTACGGTTTCGACAGCCGCTCCGCCCGACGCGCCAACCCGCCGGCGCCGCCCGCTCCACCACGCAAAGGCCCGCAGCTCGCCTTGCCCCTGTAAGCGGCGGCAGCCAGGCGCTATCGTCCAGTGCAGGATGGCCGACTCGTCCACCCAATCGTTTCCACAGGCGGTGTACGCGCTGGTGCGCCAGGTCCCTGCTGGCCAGGTGATCACGTACGGGCTCATCGCGCGATTGCTGGGCGATCCGCGCAAAGCGCGCGAAGTCGGGTGGGCGATGGCCGCTGCGCCAACGGAGATACCACCGCTGCCAGCCCATCGGGTCATTAATGCGCGTGGCGAGCTGTCGGGGGGACCAGCCTTCGGTGGCTACGCAGTCCAGCGCGCCAGGCTTGAAGCAGACGGGGTCACGTTTTTGGCGGATGGGCGGGTCGATCTCGACGTCTATCTGTGGTTGCCAGAAGAAGGGCACGACGAAGCCCCTCCTGGCGGAGGGGCCTCGTCTTCAAAAAGGCGCGGGGGTCGTTAGACGCGGGTATCGACGCGACGACCTGTGAACAGGCGCGAGATTGCGATCAAGACGACGGCGCCGATCACCGCCACAATCAGACTCTCGATATTGAAGCCGGTCATCATGTCGCGGCCGAGCAGCAAGCCGGTCAGCCAGCCGCCGACGATCGCGCCGAGGATACCCAGCACGATGTCGCCGACGATGCCGTAGCCACCGCCCTTCATAAACATACCCGCGAGCCAACCAGCGATCAGACCTAGAACGATCCAGGCAAGAATTGTCATTTGTCGTGAACCTCCGTTCTTCGTTCGGGCTCTATAAGCACGTGCCATGCCAGGCTCGCACTGCACGTGCTCCGGCGACGCCGTTGACGGCCGCCGCCGGAACCACCTAGCCTCGCATCAAGGTGTCCCAGGATCGCATCGCCGCCTTACGTGCGGACCTCACCACGACCCACCAGGCACTCCTGGACACGCTGGATCAGGTCGGACCCGACGATTGGCTGCGACCCAGCCCGAACGAAGGCTGGACTATTCGTGATCTGCTCGTCCATTTGACGACGGCTGAAGTCGGCTTCGTCCCCACGCTCCGCCGCATGTCGACGGGCCAGGGCGGCGTCCCCGCGGATTTCGACCCCAATCGCTGGAATGCCAGCCAGATCAAACGGCGTGCCGAAATCTCAGCCGACCAGCTGCGCCCCGAGCTCGACAGGGCGCACGCCGAGATGCTGGAGCTATTGGACACCCTCGACGAAGCCGCGCTCGACTACCGCGGCCACCTCAGCTCCGGCAGCGAAGGGTCGACCGAAGACAACTTTCGGCTCGTCGCCTCGCACAAACGGGCACACACCGACGACATGCTGGCCGCCCTGGCGACCCGTTCGGGAGCAGGCCGAAGCTGACCGTCAGCGGCGTCGAGCTGTGGTGGCTCGGCCAGGCCGGCTTTCGCATGCGCGCCGTCGGAGGCGGCCCGGTCATCTACTGCGATCCTTTTCTGACCGTCCGCGACGATCGCAGCTGGCAAGCGCCTGTCGGCCCGGCGGACCTCGCCCGAGCCGATCTGGTCCTGGTCTCGCACGAGCACATCGACCATCTCGATCGGCCCGCGCTCAAAGCGGCTGCCGCTGAGCCAAACGCCCGTTTCACCTTGATCCTGCCGCGCCCGCTGGTCGCCGAAGTGGCCACCGAGTTGAGCTTGCCACCAGAGCGCATCATCGGCGCTCAGCCTGACGAGCCGATCGAGCACCTCGGGGTTCGCGT
>DASYKL010000044.1:0-3653 GCA_035995405.1 Chloroflexota bacterium | reverse complement strand
GCACCGCCGCCCGAGTAGGATGGACCCCGCCATGACGCACCGCGCCGCCCTCGCACTCACCGCGGCCCTGATGCTGATCACCGCTTGCTCGAGACCGCCCGCGCCAACAGGTCCCACCCCGGTCCCCGAGCCACCCCAGATCCGCGAGCTCCCAGGCCGCGGCGTTGCTGTAGAGGGCCATGGTTCGGCAACCAGCGACGAGGTCGTCCCCCAATATGGCGGCGGCCTCACGGTCGGAATAGATGTCGTGACTCTGACCCACAACGGTCAGTCAACCTTCATCGTCACCGCCCTCCAGGGACAGCAAAGCGAAAACGTGGCTACCGCCATCGGCGCCTACAAGGGCCAGCGACCCTTAGTCGTCCAGGGCCCAGTCTCCTTCCAGGTCACCGCCGACGGCGCCTGGACACTCCAGATCCAACCCTTGCCAAGCGGCGGCAAACCCGCCTTCAGCGGCACCGGCGATGCCGTCAGCCCCTATTTCCCGCCACCGCAACCGCAATCCTGGAACGTCGCCCACGACGGCCAGTCGGCGTTCTTCGTCTATGCCCATTGTCTGGGCGGCTCGATCGTCGTCGAAGACAAGACGGGCGTCTTTCAGGACACCCCGCAAGTCGAGTTTCCGCGTGGCCCGTGTTTCTGGGAAGTCCGCGCCGACGGCGCCTGGAACCTGACCCCCGCCCCCTAGCTGGCCCGCGCTGGCCGCAACACATGGCCCAGGTCCAGCCGCGTCGGCCGCCCACCCGTGACCGCGAGCTCGCCCGCCACAAGGACATGCTCCACGCCGGTAGCCAGGCGCGTCGGTTCGTCATACGTCGCCGTATCGGCCACACGCAGCGGGTCGAATAGCACCAGGTCGGCCATGAGACCAGGCAACACGAACCCGCGGTCACGCATGCCCAGAATCTCAGCAGGTAAGCCCGTCATCTTCCGCACCGCCTCGGCCAGCGAGAACAGCTGCGCATCGCGCACCGCCCAGCCCAGCACGCGAACGAAGGTGCCGTACGCCCGCGGATGCACCCGCGCTGTCGGCGAAGTGACCCCCAGTTGATCGGACCCAATCGCTGACCAGTGCCAGCTCAACGCTTCCCGCATGTCCTGCTCAGCCATGTGAAAAACGACCATCGTCGTCGCGCCGCGATCGTCGATCAGCAAGTCCATGGTGTAGTCCAGCGGATCCACCCGCGCCTCCTCGGCCAGGTCCGAGATACGACGCCCCTCAGCCCCTCGACGCGCCGGCTCGCGGACGGTCGTCACCAGGATGTTGTGCCAGCCACCCGAGGCCGCAAGCTGGTTGGCCCAGCCCGTGTGGCGGGTCTCGATATCGTGGCGCGCACGCTGGCGCTGCTCGCGCGACCGCAGGCGCTCGACCATTGTCTCCAGGCCGCCGGCCTTGATCCACGGCGGCAGCACCTGGTGCAGATACGTACTGCCAGCAACATACGGATACACATCGGCGTGCGCGCGTACCCCGCGCTGCCGCGCCGCATCCAGCCGCTCGACCGCTTCACCGATGCGCCCAGCATTGCGTTTCGCCGTCACTTTGAGATGCGACACCTGGGCCCGAATCCCGTTCCGCTCGCCGACAGCGATTGCCTCATCGACAGCCGCCACCAAATGGTCCGACTCATCGCGAATATGCGACACGTACAGCCCATCGAAGCGCTTGAGCTCCTGGCCTAGCTCGACCAGCTCATCGGTCCTGGCGAACTGACCTGGCACATAGACCAGGCCGCTGCTCATGCCCCAGGCGCCCTGGTCGAGCGCATCTGCCAGCGCCGCCCGCATCATGCCCAGCTCGCCTGGCGTCGGCGGCCGATCCTCGATACCCATTGACAGGATCCGCAGGGCGTGGTGGCCGACCAGCGCGGCAACGTTGACGGCGGGCCGAACGGCCTCGAGCGCCGCCAGATAGTCGCCAAAACTGTGCCAACCCCACTGCAGATCGGGGCCAACCCCGGCCGCCAGATCGCGCAGCAGCGTCGCGCGAGCGGGATCCGTCGCCACCGGCGACGGTGAAAAGCCGCACAGGCCGACGAGCTCTGTGGTCACACCCTGGCTGATCGAATTCGTGGCGCGGGGGTTAGACGGCAAGGTGTGATCGGCGTGCGAATGCATATCGATCAGCCCGGGCGCCAGAGCCAGTCCGACACCCTCGAGCACCGTTGCACCACCCAGCGCCGTCGCGTCAGCGCCGACCGCGGCAATCCGCTCGCCTCGCACTGCCACATCCTGCTGGACGCCCGGCGCACCCGACCCGTCGTAAACGACTGCGCCACGAATCAGAAGATCCATACGATCCGATCTTAGACGGCGTTTGCGGGCAAACGTGGTACGCGCAAACGCCCATCGGCATTGGGCGTCAGGCGCCGAGCACCACCGCCTGGCGTGGCGGCCAGACCGGCGCCATCGCCTGATCGAGTTGGGCGCGGCTGATCCAGCGGGCGCGACCCTCTTCGATCGGTCGCATCGCCGGGTCCTGGTACAGGAAGCCATCACCTTGCACGGCATACAAAAGGATGTAATGTCCCCACCGCACGCCTGTCGTCTCATGGCCAGGCAGCAGGCCGAACCGCACCAGCGGAATCGCTAACCGGCCCTCCGCCACCTGGGTCGCCAGCTCGTCAGCCGACCACTGGTGAAACGCGTCGCCGTCGTCGTACAGCCCGTATGTCGGCAGCCCGAAATCCTGGGCGACGTGCGCCATGTGCTGCAACGCCGTCCCGACGCGGACCGCCGGCCACGTGCCCTGGTAGGTATGTGTCAATTGCCGCAGCTCGATCGTATCTTCGTCCAGGCCGTAGGCCGCCAGCACCATGCCAAGTACCGCCGGCCCACAATCCGAACGCGCGTAGATGGGGTCGTCTAGCTGCGTGCGGTAAGGCGGCTCGACGGTCTGCCGAACCAGCGCAGAGCGATACCACGAGTCTGCATGGGCACTGACGGGCAGCGACAGCATGCCCAAAAAAACGACCGCACTGAGACAGGAAACGCTGCGCCGCATCCGACCGCATTGTAGGCTTGGCCTTGCTGTATGAAAATCCGTATCGGAATCGGCCTGGGCGCAGCTGGCGCGACGGACCCCGACGCATTTGCCGCCGTTGTCCAGCACATGGAGCGCCTGCGATTCGATTCGCTGTGGCTCTCCGAAGTCCTGACCACGCCAGGTATCGATCCGCTGGCTGGCCTGTCGTTCGCGGCGGGCATCACTCGCAAACTGAAACTCGGCACGACGATGACGGTGACCGCCCGCAACCCGGTCCGCATGGCGAAGGAGCTGGCTACCATCGACCGACTGTCGAGTGGTCGCTTGCTGCTGGTCTTCGTCCCCGGGCTGTCCAATGTCATCGAAGACCAGGCGCTCGGCCTGGCCGTCGCCGAGCGCGGCGCCTGGATCGACGAAGCCTTACCCCTGGTCCGCGCCTTGTGGTCCGATCAGCCTGTCGCGCACAAAGGTCCGCGCTTCGCCTACGACGGGCCACCGATCGAGCCACACCCCATCCAGCAGCCGCTCGAGGTCTGGCTTGGCGGCACGGCTAAAAGCGCGCTGCGCCGCGCTGGCAAACTGTCCGACGGCTGGCTACCGAGTCTCTGCACACCCGCCGAAGCCCTCGCCGGCCGGCAAGCAATCGAAAGCGCCGCGGCTGAGGCAG
>DASYKL010000043.1:0-5108 GCA_035995405.1 Chloroflexota bacterium | reverse complement strand
GCCAGGACAACGTGAAGAAACCGTGAAGAGATCCGCAATGAACAACCGCCACCCCGGGCTGGCAAGCGCTCGGGATGGCGGCGGCTCCGCCGGTGGATGCAGTGCCTCAGGCCGGAAGGGGGAGGCTGGGGCCCCGCAGGCTCCACCTTCCGCCAGTATTGCCGACACACATGAAGCAATCGTGAAGGCTTACACTTGGCCGCCAACAACCAACGATGCGCATTTTGCTGGTGGAGGATGAGCAGACACTCGCGGCTGTACTCAAACGCGGCCTCGAGGAGCACAGCTACGCGGTCGACGCCGCCAGCGACGGCGAAGAAGCGCTCGCGTATCTGGCTACCGAACCCTACGACCTGGTCATCCTCGACGTCATGCTGCCCGACATCGATGGCTACACCGTCTGCCGCCAATTGCGCGCCGACCACCACAACATGTCCGTACTGATGCTGACCGCCCGCGACACCATCGAGGACCGCGTCACCGGCCTGGACAGCGGAGCTGACGACTACCTGGTCAAACCGTTCGATCCTCGCGAGCTCCTGGCTCGCGTGCGCGCGCTGCTGCGCCGCGACCGCGTCGAACGTGACGCGGTCCTCCGCGCGGCCGACATCGAAGTCGATGCCACCAGTCGCGAAGTCTGGCGGGCCAAACAAGCGGTCAAATTGACCACCCGCGAATACGCCATTTTGGAGTTGTTCGTGCGCAATCCGAACCGCGTCCTGACGCGCGACGAGATTGCCCAGCACGTCTGGCCATTCGACTTCACAGCCATGTCGAACGTCATCGACGTTTACGTCGGCTGTTTGCGGCGCAAGCTGCATGACAACGACGAGCCGCGCCTGCTGCGAACGGTGCGCGGCGCTGGCTATCTGCTGCACGATGGCTCACCTGCATGAGAGTCACCTCAATCCGCGCCCGGCTGACCCTGTGGTGCGTGGTCGTGCTAGCCGTAACGGTGACCGGTTATAGCATCGTCCTTGCAGTCAGTCTGGCACGGGGGCTCGAAGCGGGCATCGATCACGTGCTCGGTGAGGCCGCCAGGCAGGCCGCCATCGTCACGGAAGCAGCTTCGACCGAACGCGAGCTGGACGATGAAATTCGTCACCTCAACGTCCACACAATTGTCAGCGTCTATGACGCTACGGACGGCCGGCTGCTGGCTGGCCGCCCATTGGCCGTGGCGCTCGACCTTGCGGCCGCGCTGCAAGATCGGCCCGGCTATGTGCAAACGTTGTCACTCCCCGACGGCGCCAGCTGGCGTGTCTGGACGCAGGTCGTCGCCAGCCCGGGCCAGCCAGATCGACTGCTGGTCATCGGCCGTTCATCGACGTTCGTCCAGATAGCCCTGACCGAGCTGCTGATGATCATCAGCGTGTCCGCCCCATTCGTTTTTTTGGTCGCCGTAGTCGGCGGTATCTTCCTGGCCAGCCGCGCCCTCAACCCCATCGATCAGATCACCCGGACGGCCGAAGCAATCAGTGCCGAGGATCTGTCGCGCCGGCTTGGCCTGCGCCAGGCCAACGATGAGGTCGGTCGCCTCGCCGCGACCTTCGACCACATGCTCGATCGGCTCGACGGCGCCTTCGAGCGCCAGCGCCGGTTTACCGCCGACGCGTCGCACGAGCTCCGCACGCCGTTGGCCATGCTCGTCAGTCGAGCCGGCATGGCACTGCAGCACAGCCGCAGCCAGACTGAGTATGAAGAAGTGCTCCGTGCGATCCGCGACGAGGGTTTGCACATGGGCCGCATCGTGAACGACCTGTTGCTGCTGGCGCGCGCCGACGCTGGCACATCACTCGCCCAGACCGAGCGTCTCGACACCGGCGAGATTCTGGCTTCTGTGGCCGACGCATTGCGTCCAATCGCCGCGGCATCCGGCGTCACACTCAATGTTCTGTCAGAGGCAGGTGTCCAGGTGCTGGGCGATCAAACGCGGCTGACGCAGTTGATGATCAACCTGGTCGACAACGCACTGGCCCATACGCCCCGTGGTGGCAGCATCGACCTGCGCGTCCGCTGCGACGCCGGGGCGGCGCTCGTGGAGGTCACCGACACGGGCTCTGGGATCGCCCCCGAGCACCTGCCACACGTCTTCAAGCGCTTCTACAGAGCCCCCAACGGTCACAGCCGAGAGCGGGGTGGAGCCGGCCTCGGTCTGGCGTTGTGCCGATCCATCGCCCTGGCACACGGCGGAACGATTGACTTGCACAGCGACGCCGGACACGGCACCCGCGCCGCTATCCGACTGCCCCTGGCCGCTGGCGTACTGTTGTAGCCATGGGACCGAAAATTCGCGTTGGGATCGTGGGCGCCACGGTGACTAAGGGCGGCAGTGGCTGGGGCGCGCACGCGCATGTGCCGGCGCTCAAAGCTCTACCTGATTATGAGCTCAAGGCTGTCTGCACAGCGCACGCCGATACTGCCCAGCAGTCCGCCGCGGCGTTTGGCGCTGACCTCGCCTTCGATCGCTTTGGCGACATGGTCGCCCACCCGGAGATCGACCTTGTCGTCGTGAGTGTCCGCGTGCCCGGCCACCACGACCTGGTCGTACAAGCCCTGCAGGCGGGCAAAGCCGTGTTCAGTGAGTGGCCGCTGGGCGCCAACCTGGCTGAGGCCGAAGCGATGCACAGCATCGCCAGCGCGAACGCGCTGCGCACCGCCGTCGGCCTGCAAGCGCAAAGCGATCCATCCTTGATGTATGCGCGTGACCTGGTCGCCCAGGGTGAGATTGGCGAGGTGCTGTCGGTCAGCATGACGTCGGTCAGTCAAGCAGTCACACAACGCGGCAACGGCCGCATCTGGCAAGGCGACCGAAAGAACGGCGCGAACACGTTGACCATTGCCGGTGGCCATGCCATTGATGCACTGTGTTTCGTGCTGGGTGAATTTGCCGAGGTCACCGCGCGTCTGGCAACGCGCATTCCCGAGTGGCATAACACCGACACTGGCGCGACGATGGCGGTCGATTCACCGGACTGGGTCAGCGTCACTGGCCGGCTCTCAGGGGGTGCCGAAGTCTCATTCCTGACAGCGACCGTGCCGTTCAATCCGAGCGGCCATCGCTTTGAGATCTACGGTTCGGACGGCACGCTGGTGATCGATGGCGGTGCGACCAATGGCGGTCCGAACCACCTCCACGCGGCGCGCGGACGAGAGCCGCTGGCGCCGATGGACGTGCCGCGGCAGTACCACCTCGTGCCGGACGGCGTGCCGAGCGGGCCACCGCGCAACGTCGCCCAGGCGTACGCCCGGCTGGCCGCCGCGGTGCGCGCCGACAACGCCTTCGAGCCCGACTTTGCCCATGCCGTCAAACGCCACCGGCTCGTTGACGCCATCGAACGCTCCTCTGCCGAAGGTCGGACGATTCGCTTCTAAGCCTGCACGCCAAACGCCCGAGCGAATTCTGCCATTCGCTCCAATCGTCCATCCGCTGGCCCGAAGTTGATCGACAGATGCTGCGCGCCTGCCGCTTCCCATTTGCCAATCGCTTCGCGCGCCGCGTCGAGACCCTCGGTAAACGAATACACCGTGCCAACTTCGACTCGCCCGCCACTCGGCTCAGCGCGTATTTTGGCGACGGCCGACGGGAACGTCTCAGGCGTCATCGTCGTCGTCTGCCAGATGTCTGCCTCGCGTCCGGCCCGCCGAAGGGCCGCGTCCGAGCGCCCGCCGATCAGCAGCGGCAACCTCTCCCGCTGTATGGGCAACGGATCGAAGACACCGTCTGCGAAATCGTAGAAGCGACCCGCGAATGGCTCGCGACTGCCTGACCACAGGTGACGGAACAGCCGAATCGACTCGTCCAGACGCGCCCCTCGAGTATGGAAGTCGGCGTGGACGTTGACGTACTCCTCACCAAAGGAGCCAACGCCAATACCCAGAATCAACCGGCCGTTGGACAACTGGTCCAGTGTCGCGGCTTGCTTGGCGACGACGAATGGACTGCGCATCGGCAATACGATAACCGACGTCCCCAGACGGATTCGGCTCGTGACGGCCGCGATGTGGGCCAGGACGATCAGCGGCTCGAACACTCGCGCAAACTGAGGCAGCGTACCGGGGGCCAGGAGGTGGTCCGAGGTCCACAGCGCCCGATAACCAAGAGCCTCGGCTGTCCGTGCCGTGTCAACCATCAGCCGCGGCTCGCTGTGCGCACCGCTGTTACCCAGAGAAACGTCGAAAATCATCGACCGTATTGCACCACAACATCGCACGGCGGCGTACAAAGAGGGACGTGACGCAGCCCTCCGCAGCGGATTTCGCCAGGCGCCCTGAAACGACTGGCAGCCTGACCGTCGAGCGGCCCCAGACCGGTGCCGAATATCTGGACTCCCTCGATGATGGCCGTGAGATCTACATCTATGGCGAGCGGGTGAAGAAACCAACCGAACACCCCGCTTTTCGCAACACCGCGCGGATGGTCGCCCGCCTGTACGACGCATTGCACGACCCGCAACACCACGACACGCTGACCGTGCCCACCGATACCGGCAACGGCAGCTTCACCCACGCTTTTTTCAAGGCGCCGAAGACCGTGCAGGACCTGGTCGCTGGCCGCGACGCCATCGCCGATTGGGCCCGCCTGACCTATGGCTGGATGGGCCGCTCACCGGATTACAAAGCCGCGTTTCTCGCCACGCTGGGCGCCAACGCGGATTTCTACGATCCCTACCAGGACAATGCCCGCCGCTGGTACCGCTTCTCACAAGAACGAGTGCCGTTCATCAATCACGCCATCATCCATCCGCCGGTGGATCGCGACCGTCCGCCCAACGAAGTCTCGGACGTCTGCGCCCACGTGGAGCAAGAGACAGATGCCGGTCTGATTGTGTCAGGTGCCAAAGTGGTGGCCACCGGCTCCGCATTGACCAACTACACCTTTGTCGCCCACCACGGATTGATTCCGCTCCAGGACAAGAATTTCGCGATCGTCTTCATGCTGCCAACCAACTCTCCTGGCGTGAAGTTCTTGTGCCGCACGTCGTACGAGATGACGTCGACGGTCATGGGCAGTCCGTTCGACTACCCGCTGTCGAGCCGACTCGACGAAAACGATGCGGTGTTCATCATGGATCATGTCCTGGTGCCGTGGGAAAACGTGTTCGTTT
>DASYKL010000042.1:0-5332 GCA_035995405.1 Chloroflexota bacterium | reverse complement strand
CGGGGTAGCTTTTGAGGCAGCCGTTAGTCCCTGGAGTCTCGTGTGCTGGGCACGCGACGTGCATTATTGACAGCCGAGGGCAGAACACAAGCGCTTCGAAAGGCGCGCAGCGGTCTGGAGGCAGATCGCTGCGAGCGTTGGGGCGACACGTGGGCCGGGGATCGCTCGGCCGCGTGCCCGTTTGGGGGCGCTCGTGTACTCTGCCCTCACTTTTCCGGGCCTGCCCGTACCCGGGCTGTAATGGACCTGTCACGCAAATCGTGTCGCGGGGTGCGCGTCTGAGCCGTTAACCAGCACTGTATGTCCGAAGAGGATCGCTGGCTGCGTCGCAATTTCTCCTTCGACGCGGTTGGCGCTCTGGGTACCGGGCTTTTTAACGCGCTGGTCGTCAACTTCCTTTCGGTCATTGCCAGAAAACAAGGCGCCGATCCGGTCCTCCTCGCTGCTCTGGCCGCCGCACCGTTCGCGGCCAACACGCTGTCCATCTTTTTCGGCGTTTGCCAGCCACCCCAGGACGGACGGGTTCGCTTTGTCTCGACGCTGCTGATCGTTGGTCGGGCGCTGTTTCTGGGCGGCCTGTTCATCAGCGGTCCGCTTGCGCTGCTGTCCATGGCTCTCGGCATGTGGTTGACCATGGCTATGGTCAGCCCACTGCAAGTCGACATCTGGCGCGGCTCGTACCCGCAACGGATGCGCGCTCGCGTCCTCGGCTATCTGCGCGTGCTACAGACCTCAGCGGGCGCGATCGCAGCCCCGCTGGGCGGCTTGTTGCTGGAGCGTTTCGGGCCGGGGCCCATGCTCAGCCTGGGCGCCGCGTTAGGCATCCTCGGCGCGGCAGGGTTCAGTCGCGTCCGCAGCTCGCCCGTCCTGGCGAGCCAGCGGTTCACGCCGTTCGCGTCGCTCCGTTTGCTCGCCGAGCACGCCAGCTATAGGCGCCTCGTGGCGGCCTGGGTCGTCTGGGGCTTCGGCGCGTTCATGGCGACGCCGCTGTACGCCCTGGTCCTGGTCGATCAGCTTCACGCCAGCTATTCGGATGTCGGGCTGCTGCAATTGGCCGGCGCGCTGAGCGGGTTGCTGGCGTACTTCGGCCTCGGCCAGGTGCTTGACAGAGCTGGTGCGCGCCAGGCCGCCGTGGTGACCTCATTCGGCTTCCTGCTGGTGGCCATTGTTCCGTTGGTCTACGTCCTGGCGCCCAACCTGACGGTGCTCGCCCTCGGCTACGTGTTGCTCAGCGTGGGCACCAGCGCCAACGATCTCGGCTGGCAGCTTGCCCTGATCACTCGCCTACCTGACGAGCATCGCCTCCGCTACCAGGCGGCGCACACCAGCATCACGGGCTTGCGTGGGGTAGCTGCACCGTTTGTTGGCTCGGCGATTCTTGGTCTTGGGTTTGGCGTCGACACGGTTCTAGTGCTGAGTGCCATCCTCGGTGTGATTGGCGCGGCACTTATGGCCGGCGCTTTGGGCGTCGACGTGCGTGGGTCACGTCTCGGCCGAGCCGTCCTTGGCAATGCCGGCGGTCCAGGTGGCGATTTCGCCGCTGCTCATCGGGTTGTCTGGTCGCGACCGAGCGTCCTCGAAGCCCCAGCGCTCGACATCGACCAGGTATTGCTGGCGAGACAGCAACGTGCCGCGGCAGATGGGCTCGGCAGGGATGGGCGCGCTCAACGAGGCTTCGAGGCGGCGCATGAGCTCTTGCATGACCCAGCCTGGCAGCCGGTGACGCTCGCTCGGGTAGATGAACCCGAACAGGACCAGGTGAGCCAGCAGCACCCGCCAGTTGGGACCAAAACGTCGTAGCAGGCGCTGCCAATCCATCTGCTCGGCGCGAGCCAACAGCAGGTGGGCGACATCGGCGCCATCGAACCGTTCGCGCTCCTGAATGAGCGCTTTCGACCAGATCATCTCTTCGGCTGGGCACAGCCGCACGGCAAGATCGAAGACCGTGTCCGCGGTAGCATGCCGAAACCAGTCGTCGTCGACGTGTGCCACGCCGTTGCCTGAGCTGAAGATCACATCGACGTAGTACTCGCCACACACGGCTTTACCGAGCCAGTGTGGAAACGGCACCACGGTGGCGTATCCCGCCTGTTCCAGGGCCTGCAGTGTGCGGCGAAAATCGGCTTCGCGGACGAACACGTCGAAGTCCTTGGTGTGTCGCTCAATGGTCGTGTAGCGGGCAAAGGCATAGGCCCCGCCGACCAGGAACTCGATCCCGGCCTTGTCGAACACGTCGATCGTGCGGCAATAGAACGCGCGAGCCGCGGGATCGAGGATGTCGTGTGCTGGTGCCTTCGCGACGGTCGTCATAGGCGTAAGGGCTACCGAAGGGGCAATAGGCGTGCCGAACGCGCGGCGCGCATCTTGCTCCGTGTGTATCGGCAATGACAGACCTGGTCCGTGTTGCGGCGGTGGGCGACGTGCATTGCACCAAAACGTCCGAAGGAACACTCCAGCCACTCTTCGCCCAGATGGTCGAGTGCGCCGATGTGATCGCCCTGGCCGGCGACCTGGTTGACTACGGCCTGCCGGAAGAAGCGCAGGTTTTGGCCCGCGAACTGAGCGTGGCGATCAAAGCCAAAATCCCGGTGGTCGCGGTGCTGGGCAACCATGATTTCGAAAGCGGGCAAGCCGACGCCGTCAAGCAGGTGCTGTGCGACGCGGGGATCACGATCCTGGACGGTGACGCGGTCGAGATTCAGGGCATCGGCTTCGCGGGTGTGAAGGGGTTTTGCGGCGGCTTTGGGCGGCGATCACTCGAGCCGTGGGGGGAACCGGCGATCAAGTCGTTCGTTCGTGAGGCGCTAGATGAAGCGCTGCGGCTCGAGTCGGCATTGGCTCGGTTACGAGCGACGAATCGGATCGCGTTGCTGCACTACGCGCCGATCCAGGCCACGGTAGAAGGCGAGCCACTGGAGATCTTTCCGTTCCTGGGCTCAAGCCGCCTCGAGGAGCCGATCAACCGCTACGAAGTCGATGCCGTGCTCCATGGCCACGCTCATCATGGCAGCGCCGAGGGTCGAACCAGCGCGCAGATCCCCGTCTACAACGTGGCGATGCCGCTGCTGAAGCGTCACTTCCCCGATCGACCAGCGTTCCGCATCCTCGAAGTAGTCCGCGACGAGTCGCCCTCCACGAACGGCCACAGCCCCCAGTCTGCCCTGACCGATCGCATCGGCGCGGCGGCGGCGGCTGAATGAGATTTCAGGCGCGGATGGCGGCTACCGGGACTCTGGAGCTGGCTCGGGCCAGGACATACGCGGTAGCGCTGATTTCCCCGGCGGCGCTGCGCTGTAGCTCGACTTGATGGGCGTCAAGGGCGTTGACCACGCTGGCCAGCAGTTCAATTGAGTTGCCTGGCGCCTCGAGTTGGACCACCGCGGTGTGGCGCATTCTGGGGTCGCTCTGGACTGTCCGAGCGACCTCGGCGGAGCTGATCTCAGGCAGGTCGGCGCCAAGCAGCACAATCTGGGGCAGCTCGCGGGAGGCGGTTCGCACCGCGGCCATGCCATTGGTCGCTTCGCGGACTGCAAAACCGGCTTCTGACAACATCCAGGTGACCGTGCGTCGTCTCCAGAGATCGTGCTCGGCCACGAGTACGCAAATCGGTGTGTGAGTCGTCATCTGTGTGCTAGCCCGCCCAGGCAGGAAGTGTCCACGTTCGCGGGCGCCAGGCGCGTCGTGACATTGGCACGAATAGAGGCGCTTACTCTTAGTCATACTGACCAAACAGGGGAGCCGCGTACCAAACTTTTCGGGACCATTTTGGACCAAATGACCAAAGCGCATCTCGAAAGGCTCAAGGTATCTTGATGGCAGGTCGGCGGCGCCCGCGGTCCCTATGCCACCTCCCCGCCGCGGTCGCCGCGCGACCTGCTCCTGCCGACCTGTTCGCCGGAACTCCCCGCACCTGATAGAGACGAATCTATCCTTACGGTGGAATGTTCCAACTGGCTGTTGACGACGAGATCGTTCTGGTCCTCGCCGAGGAGCGCCACGCACAAGCGATGACCGACCTGATCGTGCGTAACCAGCGTCGTCTCGCGCGCTGGGAGCCCTGGGCCGAGTTGCCAGCCACGCTCGAAGACACGCGCGCCTACATTCGGGCGGCGCTCGAGGATTTCCTTCGCGGTCGACAGATCTCGACCATCATCGCCCGTGATGGTGGTCGAGAGTTCATCGGCCGCTGCGGACTGCGCATCAATCCTTACGCTGGGTCAGGCGATATCGGCTACTGGATCGACGGCGAGTACGAAGGGCGCGGTATCACCAGCCGCGCCGCAACGGCCCTGGTAACGAGTGCTTTCACTGAGCTGGGGCTGAAGAAAATCGATCTGCGCACCAGTGTCGACAACACCCGCAGCCGCGCTGTTGCCACCCGACTCGGGTTCGTCTTCGAAAGCATCCTGCCGGGCGGACTGCGGTTTGCGGATCGGTCAGACGACGTCGCGCTCTACAACGTGACGGCTGAGCAGTGGCGCATCAAGCGCCGGTCACGGTAACGGCGTCCCAGCCGGAGGCGCCATCGGGCTGCGGTAGCTGGAACTCGTCGGTCTGCACCTCGCCGGTGCCGTCGGTCGAGCGCACGGTTAGCGTCACCTTTTGACCCTGGCGGATAGAGAACGTCGTCTCCCAACGGACCATCGTGTCTTTGCCCGCTATTGACTCGAGCATACGAGCCGCGCGCCAGGTCGCCCCGTCGTCCGTCGACACTTCGACCAGGCTCAGCCCGCGGTCGCCCGCATAGGCGATTCCTGCGACCCGTTGGTCGCCAGGCGCGACGGTCGTACCGTCCACGGGCAGGTCGATGCGCGACATTGTCTTGACGATGCCATCCTTGTTCCAGTTCCGCTGCTGATACCAGTCCTGGTAGGTCTGGGTCATCGCTCTGATCCCGGCCAGCCATTTGGGGTTTTTCATGCCGTATCGGCCTGGAACGAGGAGCCGTGCTGGGAAGCCGTGCTCGCGCGGCAGGGGCTGTCCGTTCATCTCGTAAACGACCAACGCGTTTGGGTCAGAGGCGATCTCGGGTGGCAATGCGGCAGAGAATTCGTCGACGGACAGGAACGCCAGGACAACGGCCGAAGCTTTCAGGCCACCCGCCAGATCCAGCACGTCCGACAGCCTCGCGCCACGCCAGACCGCTGTTGACAGCAGATCACAGCCGAAGCTCGTCAGATTGCAGCCGGCGGTGAAGTTGGAGATGCATTCGAGGGTCTTGGTGAGGTCGACGGCGGGCAGCGCGCGCAGCGTGCGGTAATCGAGCTGGACCGGGTTGTTGACCTCGCCGTCGATGACGAGCCGCCATGTTGCAGGATCGACGGCGGGGTCG
>DASYKL010000041.1:0-5976 GCA_035995405.1 Chloroflexota bacterium | reverse complement strand
TTCATCGCGACATCAAACCGCAGAACCTGCTGTTTCCGTATGCGGGTGCTTCACGTTCGGAATTGACCCTCATCGACTTCGACGTCTCAGAACGCCTCGAGAGCGGCCTGGACGACCTCGCCACGCTGCCGAGTGACATCGCACAGCGACTGGTCGACGATGTGCACAGTTTTGGCGAGCTGCTCTACAACCTGGCAACCGGCGCTGAACTGCCCGTCGACGGACTGGTGACACCGCGCACAAGTAACGCGGCATTCAACACTCTGGTGAGCCGCTGCCTGGCAGCGGAGGTCAGTTCGGACGGCTACGCTTCTCTGGCCGACGCTGCCCTGTGGCATGACCTCAACGGAGCGCTCAGCGACGAGCAGGCGCAGCGGACGCTTCCGCCACGCGGCTCGAACGTGTGGCGCGCGCTGGGTAGTCGCCGAACTCTGGCAGGTCTGTGTGCGTTGCTCTTTATGGCGCTGGTGGTCGCCATAGTGGAGAAGATCCAGACGCCATGATGCTGAGCTTCGAAACACCGTTTGGCCGACCCCTCCAGTGGGCTCAGGTCGCCATGGTCAGTGATCCCGGAGACAGCCACGAATTGAATGACGATCGCTGCCTGGTGCTGACCAGTCAAGATCTTGGCGACAGCATTGCACCACCGATGGACGAATTCATGTTGTGCTTGCTGGCTGATGGGGCAACCGGCAGCACCTTTGGTCCGCGGCCGGCATTCGAGTATGGCGGTGAATCGCCGAAACAGGCGGGCTGGCGAGCCAGCCAACTCGCCCAGAGCGCCTTTGTGGAGCGTTTCCTCGATAGCCCGGAAATCGACATCATGGATCGGCTCAAGGATGGTCTACGCGCGGCAGATCGGGTCCTGGCGGACTCCGCCGAAGGAACCTTGTCGACAACACTCGTCGCACTTTTCCTGTCGGCAGACGGCACGGCGTACGCCGCCTCGATCGGTGATTCGGTGCTGCTCGTCCTGCCGCCGCGCCGCTCCACGCCAGGTGAGCGGCGACTGAAGAAGCTGGGCTATGAAGACAGCACATCGGTCGGCAGCGGTGAAACGACGCTCCAATCAGTTGATGAGGGCGACCTGATCGAGCAATGGTGGCCGAACAAAGAAGGCGGAACCAACACTCGCCTCAGTCCCGGTACGCACCTGGTATTACTCAGCGACGGCATCTCCGACAATCTCGCGGGCGAAACGATCGATCAGCTCTTGCGCCGTCATCCGTTGGATCGAGCTACCGCGGCACTGCCGGTGCGCACCCGGGCGCGACGACTGCAAGCCCAGAAGCGCGACGGTGGATCGACTCAGCAGCTCGGCCTCGACAACATGAGCGCCATCGTGGTTCGGTTCGACGGCTTCCGCCGCCCGGCAACACGCCACACCTCGCCACCAGTCGACGATGCCACGCTCATTTGCCTACAGGGCACGCACGGTGGACCACGTCAAGATGCGGGCGGGACCTTCGGTTTGATCTGCATGGTGAGTCACGAGCACGACCGGCCGCGCACATCAGCACTGTTGCGGTACTTTCTGGAGTCCGAGCACGTAGCCGAAATTCCCGAACGATTGGCCGCCGGCTGGCAGCGAGCGACGGCTCAGGGATCGCCGCCGCGACTGGCGATCGTGGCCGTCGACGAACAGGGTGTTAGCCACACGTTCACCGCTGGCGGGGCGCAGGTGGAGCGAGCAAGTTGAGCGTGTCGCCTGCACCGATTCCGTCGCCGCTGGCCGACGAGCGCGTCGTCTTGCAGCTGCGCCCGGGTGTTGCCGTGGCCGTGCGCATCCACGCGCGCCACGTCCAGCCCGCGCGGGAGACACCCCTCCACACGTTCTTGTATAGCCCGCCGCTCTGGGCCGCTACGCTGGCTGGAATAGCCGTGTTTGCGCTGGTCAGCTCGGCGTTCGCCACCGGTGCGCTTCGTCCTGCACCCCCGCCTCCAGCGGCGCCTCGCGCAGGTGAGCCAATGCCCACGCCGGACGGACGACCCATCCTGTCGATCGGCGGATTTGTCCTGCAGCCACCGCCGCAGCTGGCGACCGTTCCATCACCGACACAAGACGCCGCACCGCCGTCAGCGGAGACGACCGCTTCGCCGACACCAGCAGCGCAGGACCAAGCACCTGACGACGTCGCGGTCGAAGCGCCAACGCCCTTGCCGTGCAGGAATCTGTTCGGGCTTGGCTGCGGTGTGCTGCCCCCGCCGCCCCCCAAGCCGGTCGTTCCCCGTCAGCCGCTGCCGCTGCCCGGACCGTCACCAGTTCCGGGTGACGACCAGGCACCGCCGCCTGACGTCAGCGGCATCAATGCCGGTCCACCGCGCGGCAGCAATCTGGATGCGGCGCTGCATATGGCGTCCGTGGCCGACCAGAATTTCCTTCGCGAAGTCAGCGCCACGCCACAAGCGGCATCTGGCGATTGAGTCCCCCGGTGAAGAGTGTGCCGGCCGCGCTGACGGTCTTGATCCTGTTGGCCGCGATGATATTTGCGGTCTGGGGCCGGCCGTCGACCAGTACGTTCGACATTCAGCGCCGCGATCGGCTCGCACCAGCCGTGCGGTTTATCGCGTTCGCGTACGAGTACTTGCTGAACCGCGCGCCCGACGCTGACGGACTGGCGACCTATCAGCGGACGTTTGAGGAACAAGGCCCACGAGCTGTCGCGCTGGAGCTGGCCCAATCGGCCGAGTTCAGGCGCTTCGATCGACCGCCGGATGGGAGCACGCCAGCCGTCGACGCGCAGGACACAGCGACGCGAGTGGTAGCGGCATACGAGGCGGGCCAGAACGACCAGCAACTTGCTGACGATGGTTTCGGCCGGCTGTCGTTCGTTCTGCTGATCGCGGGTTGTCTGGCCGCGCTCGGTTGGCTGCGGCGGGCAGCGACGCGCGACGTGCTACCGGACGACTCGCGTGTTTTTCTGCCGGCGCGGTACATCGTCGGCTTGTTCGCGGCGCTCGCCCTGATGACCTGGGCGAGCTCCGATTTGCTGTTGGGTGCATTCGGTAGATCGAACCGCTACGTCTACATCGAATGGTTATCGCAGGTGACTGCACTGGTTGGCGCACGCGGGCTGGCAAATGTGTGGACGCCGTATCCCCAGGGCGCACAGGACGCGATCGTCGGCCTGGCCGCGCTCGCCAATCTGCTGACGTCAGCCGGACAATCCGACATCTGGACCAGCTTCACCGTCTTTCGCGTGTTATTTCAATTGCTTTTCCTGGTGCTGCCGTCGATCCTGTCGGTGGCGGTCGTCTCGCGACTCGGACTCCACATGTCGCCTGGCACAGCGACCGTGGCTGCGCTGGGAACGGCCTTTTCGATCGCCCCGATCTACTACGGCTTTCTGGCCGCATATGTCATTGATCCGCTGCCAGTGATGTTGAGCCTTGTCGCCGTGTGGTGTGTGGCGACGCGACGGTTCGCACTGGGTGGTCTGGCAATTGGCGCCGGCGCGGCCCTCATGTTGTTCCCCCTGCTGCTTCTGCCCGTGGCGCTCGTCCACGCCGACTCGTGGGCCGCTCGCCTGCGCATCATCACCGTCAGTGCAGCTGTCGTGGCGCTGGTATTCGTGCCGCCGGCACTGGCCAACTTCGACATGTTCATGAGCCCGATGCGCTGGCAGACCGCTCGCCCGGCGTGGGAATCGTGGTACGCATTCGTCAATTGGGCAATCCGCGCTCCACATGAGTATCGCTTGCCGTATTTTGCCGACATCTCCGTTGGGGACGCGTTCGGCTGGGTGTTCTGGGGTCTCACACCGCGCGTCGCCACCCTGGTGAGTCCGGTGCCACCGGCACCGCCGCGCTGGGAGAACATCGTAAGCCTGTGCGGGACCGCTGCAGTAGTGGTGGCATGCTTCGCCGCGCGACATCGATCCAGTCTGTCACTCGTACGCTGGACCCTGCTGGCACTCGCTGGTTTCATGTTCTGGGGCATCGGTTGGAGCCCACAGTACGAGCTATTTCTCATCCCGTTCGTGCTGCTGGGCGTCCGACCAGCCGGAGTAGGACTGGTAGCTGCGTTGCTGCTCGAAGGCTTGACGTTGCTGGAGTATCCGGTGTTGCTGCCGTGGGCTTATTTTTACGGTGGTTCTTCTGTCTGGCTGATGTGGGCGGCATTGCTCTGCCGCTACCTGGTGCTTGGCTGGCTGTGCGTGTATGTGCTCCAGACCGAGGCTAGCCCGCGCGCGTTGCTGTCCCGACTCCGCGGGACATCGTCGCGTCGCGGCGCACCGGTTGCGGCGACGGTGTTGCTGCTCGGCGCAGCTGCGTGCGTGCCGACGATGCCCGTGCACGCCGCGGCGCAGCCAGACACCATAACCTGCGCCACTGACAGCCCCATCATTCGGCCGCCGCTGTCGGAGTCCATCGGCGGCGAGGTTGATTGGCCGATTGCGCAAGGCCATTACTACGGCCAGACCAGTAACGCACCTCGTGTCGGGTTCAACATTATCAACGACGACAGCGCGGACTTCTGGACGGAATTTCAGCGCCTGGGCGGTTCGCCAGCGCTCGGCTATCCGGCCAGCCGACGATTCATGTGGCACGGCCAGCTGACCCAGGTCACCCAGCGCGCGGTGCTGCAGTGGTCGCCGGTCGCCGGTCAGGTCGAGATTGCCAATGTCCTTGACCTGTTGCACGAGCAAGGGTTCGACGATCTCTTGCTGCGCTTCGACCAGATTCCGCCACCGGCCGAACCCGATGAAGTCGGTCTGCCGTTCGAGACGATCGCCGAGCGTCGTCTGCACTGGCTCGACGAGCGACCAGCGATCAAGAAAAAGTATTGCGAAACTCCGGGCCGCGCCGACCCACTGTTGCTGTGGGGGCTGCCGACGTCGCAGGCCAGCAATGTCTCGGCAACAGGCACCGTGTACGTCGTGCGGACGCAGCGCGCGGCTTTTCAGGAGTGGGTCGACGGTGCGCCCTGGGCGGCGCCCGGTGAAGTGACCGTGGTTCTCGCCGGTGATCTGGCGAAGGAATTCGGCCTGGTACCAACCGAGTCGATTGTGCCCGAGCCTGCCCCCGTTCATCTATAGTCGGGCGGCCAATGCGACGCTCCGACCGCACCGCCCGCGTCATCGTGCTGGTCCTGTGGATGGCGATGATCACCTACTGGTCAGGTCAGCCGGTCCTGCCGATCGACCAGCCGGTGGTCGCCACGCTCCTGCACGGCTGGCAGCATCGGGTCGCCCACCTGGTGGCGTTCGGTATTCTCGGCATGCTGGCAAACTGGGCCCTGCTGGGACTGCCCCGCCCCATGCTGCTGGCCGTCTTACTGACGTCGGCCTTCGGTGCGACGGACGAGTATCACCAGTCGTTCACCGACGGCCGGCGCGCGGCCGTCGACGACTGGTTAATGGACACCGCCTCAGGCGCACTGGCGATCTACCTTTTCTGGCGATTAAGGCCGCGCCTGCGGTTCGCGATCACCGCAGTTGAGCGCCTGCGCACGGCTCTGCTGTAACCCCAGCCCAGTCCGTGGCGGGCCAAGTACGACGAAGGCGCCATCCGCTCGGGCAACGCGAGCCAGGAGCGGCGCTCCAGCCGCGGTCAGAGTCGTCGCTGCCGGCGACCGTTCATCGTCCAGCAGATAGACCGCATTCGGCTCGAGCGGGACGGGTCCGCAGTCGTCGAAATTCCGTGACGGCACACCGTAGCCCAGGCTGAAACGCAGCACCTCGGTGCGCCAGACGCTGCCGCCGACCAGGACCAGCGCGTCGGGCGGTTTGACCTGGCGGACCGCATCCGCGGCCGCCATGTTGAGTCCGAGCGGCCGTGCGAGAGCCGGATACTCGCCGGTCAGAGCGACATGCTGCAGCACTACCAGCAGTGTGGCCGCCGATACCGTCACGTAGGTGGCCAGGCCGGCCCACACGGCGCCGCGCCACACAGGATGGCGTCGCAAGGCGGACCACTCGGCCAGCGCGCCGACCGACAGCGCCATGCCCGGCACGGCCAGGTAGATGTAGTGAA
>DASYKL010000040.1:0-6824 GCA_035995405.1 Chloroflexota bacterium | reverse complement strand
AAGTGTGGCTAGCGCACGACATCGGTCGAGCGCTGAATCCGGTGCTGGTGCAGGGTCAGGTGGAGGGCAGCATCTATATGGCGCTCGGTGAAGCGTTGATGGAGGAGCAAGAATTTCGCGGCGATCGAGGTCCGCGAGTGTTGGGCGTGCATCGCACGCCGTCGCTGCTGGAGTACAAGAGCCCGACGTCGTTCGAGACGCCGGAGATGCATACCTACCTGGTCGAAACGCTTGATCCGGAGGGTCCGTTCGGGGCCAAAGAGGTGGGTCAAGGGCCGTTGCTGCCGGTGATCCCAGCGATTGCCAACGCGGTGTATGACGCGGTCGGGGTGCGCATCGACGAGACGCCGATCACGCCGGACAAGGTGTTGCGAGCGCTCGAAGCGCGGTCAGCAGGCAAGTGGGGTCGGCACGGCCCGACAAAGCTGCCGAGTTATGCGTTCCCGCGTCTGCAGCACGTCGCGCCGCCATGGGCGAGCCCCGCCGCGGCGGGGGGTGTTAGCGCTAACAACGGCAATGGTAGCGCTAACACGGCGGCTGGGATGTCCGCCGACGGCAGAGGCGCCTGAGCCCGTCAGAAAGCCATGCTCCGACTGCCGCACTTCCAGTACCTCGCCCCACGTTCGCTGGACGAAGCTGCCCAGTTGCTTGCCGAGCACGGCCCACGCGCCATGGTCGTCGCTGGCGGTACGGATCTCTGGCCCAATATGAAGCGCCGCCAGCAAGAACCGCCGGTCGTGATCGGCCTGCGTGCCGTCCCCGGCCTGGCCGCGATCGGGGCCCTGGATGACGGCCAATTGCGCCTGGGCGCAACGGCCTCGCTGCACCAGGTGGCCAGTCATCCCGTCGTACGCGAGCGCTATCCCGCCCTATCCGCCGCCGCCGGTCTGGTCTCGACGCCCCATCTGCGGCGGATGGGCACCCTCGGGGGCAACCTGTGTCTCGATACCCGCTGTACGTATTATGACCAGACGTACCAGTGGCGGAAGAGCATCGACTTCTGTCTGAAGAAGGACGGCGCGATCTGCTGGGTGGCGCCGAACAGCCCGCGCTGCTGGGCCGTGTCGAGCTCAGATACGGCGCCGGTCGCGGTGGCACTGCGGGCGCGACTGAACCTTGTTAGCGCTACCACGTTGAATGTGAGCGCTAACAACAACGATGTGAGCGCTAACACGGCGACTGGTAACGCGAACGACGGCGATGTGAGCGCTAACACTTTGATGGGGAAGGCGAACAGGCGCGATGTGAGCGCTAACACCGCGACAGGCAACGCGAACACCAGTCGCACCGTCGACGCGGCCGACTTCTTTCGCGACGACGGCATGCTCTATCTGACCCGCCGACCCAACGAGATCCTGGCCTCGATCGACCTGCCAAACCTCGACGGCTGGCAGATGACCTACGAGAAATTGCGCCGCCGCGGCTCGTTCGACTTTCCTATCCTCGGCGTCGCGGCCGCGGTCAAACTCAACGATGGCCTCGTCGAGGACATCCGCCTGGTGCTGGGCGCCGTTGGCTCGGCACCGGTCGATCAATCAGTGTTAGCGGTAACACTGGTCGGTAGCAGACCCAGCTACGATGCCATCCAGGCCGTCGCCGCGGCCGCCTACAAAGGCGCCCGACCACTCGACAACACCGACCTCAACTACGCCTGGCGCAAGAAGATGACCCGCGTCTACGTTGAACGCGCTCTCGCTCGTGTGTGTAATGTGGAGATCCCACCTGCCCATGACCTCGCTTGAGCAAATCACCTGCCCCTTCTGCGGTCTCGCCTCGGCGGAGCTGGTGTCGCTGTTCGGCTCGCAGCTGCTGCTGAGCCAGTACCGCTGCACGGCTTGTCGCAGCTACTTCGAAGGTTTGCGCGAGGATTGCTGGGACGTCGAGCCGACCGTGTCATCAACCAGCGGACCAGCACGTACGGGGAGTGGAGGCCCGGACCACGATGGCAGTTGAACTGAACAGTGAATCCACGACGCTCCAGCGCATCAAGAGCGGCAAGCTCGTCGAAGGCCTGGAGCATATGTCGCCGACGTACCTCGAAGGCATCAAACGCATCCTGACCGTTTCGGCGGACACCGAGCTGATCAGTGCACCGGCCTATTTCCGCGCCGCGCAGGACGCGCCGAGCCTGAACGCGTTTGGCACCGCCATCAGCATCGTCCAGGATGAACTGGCCCACGCCCATATCGCCTACCGTTTGCTCGAGGACCTCGGCGTCGACAAGGATTGGCTGATCTATCAGCGGCCGGCCGGCGAGTGGAAGTACCCCTACGCCTTCGATGTCGCGCTCGACAGCTGGTACGAGCTGGTCGTCGCCAACGCCTTTTACGATCAGGCCGGCTATGAGCTGCTGTCGGACGTCTATCACTCGACGACCTTCGGTCCCTGGAAGCGCGCTCTGGCAAAGGTCGACAAAGAGGAGACGTTCCACCTCCGCCACGGGCAGCAATGGATCAAGCGTTTAGCGCCGGATCCACAGGAGCTGGAAAAGCTGCAACGCGCCGCCGACTGGATGTTCATGTTGACCGTCGAATGGTTTGGTTTACCCGACGCCGAGAAACGCCACAGCGAGCAGCTGGACTATGGCTTCAAAGGCCGCAGCAACGACACACTGCGGCAGGCGTGGATGGCCAAGGTTGTCCCATTCTGCGATGACGTCGGCTTGCGGGTGCCAGCCCATCTCGACGAGGCGACCGGCCAATACGTGTTGGAAGTGCCTTTCCCTGCCCGGTTTGACGCCGACGCCAAGCGCTGGGCATTTGAGGAAGGCCAGATCGGCTGGGATCAGGTGCTGAAACGCTGGAAGGCACGTGGTCCGATGAACCAGGAGTTCGTCGCCTCGCTGCAACGCGGCTGGAGCCCGTCAGGCGCATGACCTCGCCGCACGCGCTTCGGCCCGAATCCGACGCCTCCGCTCATTCCAGCTCGGCCAGCGGCTCCGAGGCCGACTCCGTCTCGGGCCACTTGAGCTCTGGCGGTTTCGGCGCGGCAGCGGCGCCCGCGGCCACTCTCAACCCGTCCGCCGACGCCGGGGTGCTGAAGCGTCTGTGGACGGCCCTGCGCGAGGTCGAGGATCCCGAGATCCCTGTATCGCTCGTCGATATGGGCCTGGTCGTCTCGGTCGCCTACGACGGGTCCACCAGATCCGCGCAGCTTGAGATCACCTACACCGCCATGGGCTGCCCGGCTATGGACATGATCCAGGACGACATCCGGGCGCGCTTGCTCCGCGAGCCAGATGTCGAGCGCGTCGATATTGCCGTCGTCTGGGATCCGGTCTGGACCCATCGTCGATTGTCCGAGTCAGCGCGCCACAGCATGCGCGAGCTTGGCCTCGCGGTATGAGCTCCACGGCCCCCGTGGGCAGGACCGGCGGCGTCCGCGAGGAAGACAAGCCGTCACTCCGCACGTGCTGGGTCGTGTTTGCGCGTCGGCGCTATGACGAGTCGCTGTACCAGGTTGGCACCGTTACCACCGACGATGCCGCGATGGCCATCATTTACGCGCAGAGCATCTACGACGAACACCCCTGGATCGAGATGCTCGTCGTGCCGCGCCATGAGATGCACACGGTGATCGCTTCTTGACCGACCCTGACACCGACGCCCAGGCCAGCTCCGCCAGGTCGACCCATGCACCAGAATCACCCGCGGCTTCCGAGCGCACGACTGGCGGCCTGTTCGAAACGGCGACGGACCAGGATGCCGTCGCCCGCGCCGTCGCCGCCGCCGCGCCCGTTGCCGCCGAGCGAGCCGATGTGGCTCTGGTTGGCTCACTTGAGCCTGCTCTGCGCGAGCCGGTGTTCGGGCTGCTGTCGACTCTGGCCGACAACAAGTACCTGCTCGGTCGGCGCTACGCCGAATGGTGCACGGGCGCGCCGATGCTCGAATCGGCTGTCGCCGCGGCGGCGATGGCCCAGGACGAGCTCGGCCACGCCCGCTCGTTCTACCCGTTGCTGCGCGCCTTTCCTAACGGGCGCGACCTGTCGCCCATGGAAGAAAAAGGCTGGCAGCAACGCGCCACCAGCGCCATGCGCGTGCTCGGCGAGCGCTTCGACACGTGGGCCGATTTCCTGGCCGTGAACATCGTGGTCGACACGGCGCTGACGACATTGCTGGAGTCGGCTGTCGACTCGCCGTACGAACCGCTGCGACAGCGAGCGCGCAAGATCCAGCAAGAGGAAGCGGCTCACTGGGTCCACGGTCTCGGTTGGCTGCGCCGCCTCCCACCGACGGACCTGGCACCCGCGCTGGCCCGCGTCTGGGATGACGCGTTTACCTGGTTTGGTCAGCCCGACGACCCGGTCGTTGCTCCGTTGCATCGCGCCGGCCTACTCGCGGCCGACAGCCAGGCGCTCCGCCAGGCCCTGGGCGAGCGGCTGGCGCCACCGTTGCGCGCAGCAGGTCTGCTCGAGGCGTTGGCCCAACGACCATTACCCTGGTCGAGCTGGGATCCTGCCGCGCGCCGCCTGCGCGCCTGAGCCGTAATCCTGCCTCGCACTGACGTGCCGCCAACGGCTTGCCGCGCAGGCTTGTGTACGGCGTGGCCCCGCGGCGTGTCGTCTTGGGAGCCCGCGTGGCCCACGGTGTACGCTGTGTCGCGGAGATGCTGGCGGCGCTGATCGGAGCTTTTGCGACCGCACTCGTCGGCGCGCGAGTCTATTTGCGCGTTGCGCCACGACGAGCGCTCGATGTTCCCAATCACCGCAGCTCACACAGCCGACCGACCCTGCGGGGCGGCGGATTGGTCATCGTTCTCGGTTTTCTCGTGGGCCTCGGCCTGTGGATCGCCCAGCAAAACACGTTGAGTCCGCGTGCTCTCGGCTGGCTGGCGGGCGCCCTGCTGGTGGCGGCGGTCGGTTTTGTGGACGACCTGCGGCCGCTGCCCGCGTTGGCGCGGCTACTGACTCAACTCGCGGGTGCGGTGCTGTTGACCGTGGCGGGCGTCCAGGATCGCGAGCTGCCGCTCGTGTTAGCGCTACCACTGGCGTTTCTATTCGTTGTGAGCGTTACCAACGTCTACAACTTCATGGACGGTATCGACGGCCTCGCCACCGTCCAGGCCATCATCGCCGGGCTAGCCCTGGCCATCGGCGGCAGCATCGTTCGCAACCCGCTCCTCGCCGTCGGCGGCGGACTCCTCGCCGCCGCCTCGTTAGGCTTTCTCGTGTACAACCGACCGCCGGCACAGCTCTTCATGGGCGATGTCGGCAGCACCTTCCTCGGCTTCAGCTTCGCTGGGCTGAGCCTGCTCGGCAACATCGGCGTCGGTGGCGGCCGCTTACCCGTCGAATTTGGCCTCGTCATCCTCGCCCCGTTCCTGTTCGACAGCCTCGTCACACTGGCCAGGCGCGTCGTGCGGGGCGAGCGCTGGTACACCGCCCACCGTTCGCACTATTACCAGCGACTGGTCCAGCGCGGCAGGTCGCACGCCCAGGTGACGAGCCTGTACGCTGGCCTCGCTATTCTCGCCGCCGCCGCGGCTCTCGCCGGGCTGACCGCCGATCAACCGCTGCGACAGACGCTGGCCGTTCTGGCCTACACGCCGATGTTATTGGTGGTCGCGCTGGTCTGGCGTCTCGAATCCAGTGCCCAACTGCCCAAGCAACCGAAAGACGCACCAACCGTTGTCACCTAGGGATGCATCGCCGCTGACATGAACAAGATCTGTCTGCTGGGCCTCGGCTATATCGGCTTGCCGACCGGCAGCATGTTTGCGCTGGCTGGCAATGAGGTTATTGGCGTCGACCCAAGCCCCCGCGTGCAAGCGTCGCTCAAGGCGGGCAAAGCGTCGATCGAAGAACCCGAGCTACAGACGCTGGTGACGGCGGCGATCAATTCTGGTCGCCTGCGCGTCGCGACAAAACCCGAGGCCGCCGACGCCTTCATCATCGCTGTGCCGACCCCGTTCGACACCGCGAACAACAAAGCCGACCTGGCGTATGTCGAACAGGCCGCTCGCGACATCGTGCCGTTCCTGCGTCGAGGCAATCTGGTCGTACTCGAGTCGACCGTTCCGCCCGGCACAACGCGCGATGTGCTGTCGCCTATTCTCGCCGAGTCGGGTCTGCTCCCCGGTCGCGACATTTGCGTTGCGCATTGCCCCGAACGCGTCCTGCCGGGCCGCATCCTCGTCGAGCTCGAGCAAAACGATCGGCTCGCCGGTGGCCTGACCCCCGCCTGTGCCGAGCAGGCCGCGCAGCTGTACAGCGCGTTTGTCAAAGGCACGATCATGCGCACCGACGCCACCACTGCCGAGATGGTCAAGGTCATGGAAAACACGTTCCGCGACGTGAATGTCGCGCTGGCCAACGAGTTCGCGTTGATTGCCGAACGCATTGGCGTGGACGTCTGGGAGGCGATCAGCCTGGCCAACCATCACCCGCGGGTGAACGTTCTCAAACCGGGTCCGGGCGTGGGCGGGCACTGCATCGCGGTCGATCCCTGGTTCCTCGTCGGCGCCGCACCTGAGGAGGCGCGCCTGATCCGTCGGGCGCGTGAAGTCAACGACGCGATGCCCGAGCACGTCATTGCTCGCCTCGAAGCGCTCGTAGCCCCACCCGCGCCTATCGCCCTGCTCGGCGTTACGTACAAAGCCGAAGTCGACGACGTGCGCGAGAGCCCGGCGCTGCGCGTCGCCGAGCTGGCAGTCGAACGCGGCTACGACGTTCGCCTGTGTGACCCGCACGTCAAACCCGACACGGCCGGTTTGCCCGCCCCCGTGCTGCCGCTCGAACAGGCGCTGCGTGATGTCGAAGCGCTGGCGCTGCTTGTCGACCACCGCGCATTCCAGGAGCTTGACATCGACCTGGTCGCGGCTCTGGT
>DASYKL010000039.1:0-4844 GCA_035995405.1 Chloroflexota bacterium | reverse complement strand
CTGACGCGCAGCGGTTGCGCTGGCGGCTTCTGCAAATTCGAGACGGCCGCGCGGGACGAGCGCAGCCTGGCGCTCCAGCGCTTGTCCGAGAGCATGGCTGAAGTCGCGTGGTGAGGTCTCACCGCCCGTCTCGATGTACAGCAGGTGCGGTGACAGACAGCCCTGCTGGTCATATTTGCTGACGTCGTAGGCCGCCAGATCGGCTGTGTCGACCACCCGGTCGGCCGCGAGGGCTTCGCGTGCGATAGCGCCGAAGCTCAGCTTGTGGCCGTACGGCATGAACCGCGTACCTGGCTTCACCCGCGCCCGCACACTGGCGATCGTCTGCTCGCTGCCGTAGGCAATGACCGCATCCGCGGCACCGAATGCAACTGACTCCAGCGCTTCGTCTCCGCCTGGCCAATACACCACCGCCAGGCACTCGGCCAGTCGCGGATCGACTTCGGCGACAGATTCGGCGAGTAAGGTTGCGAACAGCGGCTCTTCGGCGGCGACCTTGCCGACCGCGGCGGACTTCAGGAGCAGGCTGCTCAACAAGCTCTGGGCAGGTAGTCCAGGCACGTTGCCGCTCCACACCTGAACCGTCAGTCGTGGTCCAAAGGCGCGAGTCTCGCCGCCACCATTTCGGCGCGGCCGGAACCCGTCAAGGACGAGCGGATCGAAAAGCTCCTCGTCCAGCAGCCGCCGCACATTCTCGGCCCGTAGCGTCGACAAATAGCTGATCAGGCCTTTGCGCACTGCCGATTCGGCGTAGCCAGTCACTCGTGGCAGCAGGCGCTCCGCTTCGCGGCGAAAAGGCGACGTGGGATCCAGCCAGCGGCTTGCCACGCGGTCGATCAGCGTGATGATGCGCTCGATGGGTAGCTCGGCCAGATAGGCATCGCGATTCGCGGCGACGCGTTCCAGCAGTCGCGCCAGGCTCGGCGCCGTGAGCCGCGGCACACGCAGGTCCAGGTCGTGATAAGGGAGCGACAGGACTGTCTCGACCTCTACCGCCGGATCGGCCGGGCCCGGCAGCCAGCCGATACGGCGGCTGGCGCGCGTGATCATGCGCGAGCTCCGCCGACCAGCTCGAGCAGCTCGTCGAGGGCGATCGAGCAACCACGCGCTTCACTGCCCTGCGCCCGACCGAGGAGCTCGAAGCCGTTTTCGACCGTGTGACCCACGTCTTCGGAAAGCACCGCGCTGACGGAGGCGCGGTTGGCCAGATCGACGTGCAGGAGCAAGCCGCGCCTGCCTGGTGGGCATTCTTTAAAGGTCTCCGGATCGACCACAACGGTGCGGGCCCAGGGAGGCGCCACCTTGCGGCGGACCAGCGGTCGCGCTGGGTCTGCCACGTGGTCGCGCAGCACGGCGTCGAGAAATTGCGTGCTGTGCTCGGTCATGCCATACATGTTCACGATGTGTGTCGGTGGTACACCCAGCACCTGGGAGGTCATCACATACAGCTCGTCTTTGCTGTACTCGCGTGAACGGCCTTTGTAACCACCGGTGTCCATGACTCGGCTGCCAGCTGGCAGTTGAAAGGACGTGCGACGCTCGAGACAGTGCTCCAGAAAGTGAACCAGCCCGAAACTTGCCGTCAGCAAACCGACCGGTCTGCTTTCTCGTTCGGCTTGACGCAGCGCTGTGACCAGGCGATCCGTGTGCAGCCCATCTGTCTGAGTAACGAACCATTCGCTGTCCGACGTTCCAAACGCCTGCACCTGGAGTGACAACCAGTGCGCCAGAGAAGAATTCGGCAACTCCGCCGGACGCGGAAACAACACCAGCAGCGGAAGCTGCTCCACGTCTGGTAGGACATGCGCGGCGAAATTCAGTCTGGCGTTGAGATCGTAGAGCTTCAGGCTGGGATGGATATGGCGGCTCTTGCGCTCCGGTTTTGTAGTGCCACTTGAATTGAATTCCCGACCATCCAAGTCTGGCTCCGCGAGCAACAGCGTCTGCTTGAAGGCGGCTATCGGAAGCGCCGGAATGTCGCGCCAGTGCTCGACCTGGGCCGGTGTCCGCCCGCGACGTTGGCACAGCAGGCGATAAGGCTCGATGCAGTCGAACTGATAGGCGAAAAGGTGCAGAGCCAGGTCATTGAAGGCCACGTCGTCGCTCGGTGCATCGATACCGCGTGCCACGAAGGCCAGCAGCTCGGCTTCCAGCGGACGATCAGCGCCGGTCGTCAACGCTGGCGGATACCTCGGTGGGGCTGACGGTGCCGCGACGGGCGTCTCCACATCAGCGGTATGGGGAAGCGACACGCGCAGCTGTGAAATCGCGGGCCGCGGCCGCGGTGCTGACAGCGGCTGTCGACTCGGCTCAAGCACGGCACGACCGACGAACGCGCCCGCCCGTAACCGATCGAGCACCGTTGGCAGATCTTCTAACGCGAACTGTGCGGCGATTGGTATCCGGAGCTGGCCTCCAGCGGCGAGCCGGAGGACCTCGCGGAGTTCCGCTCGGGTATTGCCGAGTGAGCTGTGCAGGCTCGTTTCACGCACGACCAGATGCAATGGATTCAGCGTCAGTCGCGCATTGCTGTAGCCGACGAAAACGAGCCGGCCGCGGCGCCGCAGCATGGCCAGCGCGCGAGGCATCGTCTCGTCGGTGGCGACCAGCTCGAAGACAGCGTGGGCGCCCTCGCCCGACGTCAGCTTGCGGATTGCCGCATCGGGTTCTTCGTCGGTCGCGTTGACGGGCTCCGCACCGAGTGATGCGGCGAGCGCCAGCTTGGCAGCGGATCGACCGACGGCCAGGACGCGGGCGCCGCGCAGGCGGCCGAGCTGCACGAGGGCCAGTCCGACTCCGCCGACACCGTAGACGACCATGGTTTCGCCCGCGGCAATCTGCGCGACGGCGGCGAGGGCATGCAGCGCACTCGCCGCCGCGCAGGCAAGTGGTGCGGCGGCCGCTGCGTCCAGGCCGTCGGGCAGCTCGACCAGGCAATCGGTGGGCACCCGCAGGTACTCGGCGAAGCCGCCGTCGGCTGACAGTCCGGGCTGGGGTCCCATGTTGGGACAAACCTGCTCGTCGCCTGTCAGGCACCAGGTACACTCGCCGCACGGCCGACCGTAGTAGACGACTGCTCGCCGCCCGAGCCATTCGGGTGTTTCGGTCGCGACAACGTCGCCGACGATTTCGTGGCCGGGAGTGAGCGGCCAGACGCCGTAGTTGAGCGTGCCATCTTGCAGCTGCAGCTCGGTGTGACAGACTCCAGCAGCGACCACCCGCAACAGGGCCTCACCCGCGGACAGCCTGGGGATGATGGTGCGCTCGAGCTGGGGAGCTGTGGCCGGTCCGGTCAGGCGCATAGCGCGCATGCTGTCAGGCAACTGGGCCAGCCCGGGCGCGGTAATCATAGGTTGTGGCATCGACTCCTGGTTCTGGCCGCTCCTCTGGGAAACCAGGGAACCGATGCCGCGGTCGGGCACGCGAGGCGCGCACTCCTACCGACTGATCCGCTTCCCTACGCTTGTCTTCCGTACCGGCTGGCCGCCGATCGGCTTTCCAAGATCAGGTTCGAAGGGTTGGTGGGCTTGATCCCGCCTCTCAGCTACTCGCTCCCCCGCGGAACGACCTATTCAGTTGATGCCCACGATTGTGCGTACGGTCGACAGACTTGTCAAACGCAGTAGAGTGACGCTGACCGTGTCCACCACCAGCGACTTCAGCGGGTCTATTCCGACCACCTACGATCGATGCCTCGGACCGCTGCTCTTCGAGCCGTATGCAGCGGACCTCGTGGCCAGAGTGCAGCAGACGGGCGAGGGTCTGCGTGTGCTGGAGCTCGCGTGCGGCACCGGCATCCTCACGCGGCGGCTGCGCGAGGCACTGCCAACGTCGGCGACACTGCTCGCGACCGACTTGAATGAGGCGATGGTCTCATATGCCAGAGCGGCCGTGAGCGACCCCAATATCGAATGGCGAACAACCGATGCACAGGCGCTGCCATTCGCGGATGCGTCGTTCGATGTTGTCCTGTGCCAATTTGGGTTCATGTTTCTGCCAGACAAGGCTCAGGGGTTCCGCGAGGCCCGACGCGTGCTGCGGCCTGGCGGAGTACTGCTCGCCAACGTCTGGCACTCGATGGAGGACAATCCGCTCGCGGGCGCGATGCACACTCGCCTGGCCAGGCTCTTTCCTGACGATCCACCGCGCTTCTTCGAGACGCCGTACGGGTACCACGACGCCGACCGGCTGCGCGCCGATCTTGCCGCGGGCGGCTGGCAGAGCATCGACCTCGAGGACGTGACGTTGCAGAGTGCCAGCCCCTCGGCGACCGACGCCGCGACGGGCTTCGTGTATGGCTCTCCTTTGACGCATGAGCTCGTCAAGCGGCGAGCAGACCTGGAGGCCACGGTTCGAGAACTGGTGGCGGCGTTGACGCCCGTCGGCGGTGATCGGCCATTCACGGCAGCGCTGGCCGCCACCGTCATCACCGCGACCCGCTGAACGGCCCGCGCCGCCGATTCAGGCCTCAGCGAGCTCGAGAGTTTCGCGCTCCCAACCGGCGAGCGTCGCACCAATTTCGTAGGTGCTGCGGAAGAAGTCCAGGACCATCTGGTCCGGGTCGGTGGCCAGGCGGACGTTATCGTAGGGCAGAATGAATTCCGCCAGGTCCGGGTGAAAAAATGCTGCTCCAGGGTTGATCGCGGCGGTTCGGCAGCCGGGGGGCTCTGGATAGGTGTAGGCGACAAATGCTGGCTCGGGCAGCCTGTCGTTGCCCGGCCAGAAGCCAACATGGTGTTGCTCCTCGTTGGCGCCCCGCTCCATCCAGCGGGCTGGCCATGCGCGGGCGGGCGCCCGTCGCCCGGAAAAGCGCGTTGCGGCCAGATCGAACGAACCCCACCAGA
>DASYKL010000038.1:0-10133 GCA_035995405.1 Chloroflexota bacterium | reverse complement strand
GGACGACGCGATCGGGCAGACCTTTGGCGTGGGCTGTGCGGACGTAGTCCTGGCTGAGAACCTCCAGGACCTCAGTGCGCATATACCGGGCGAAGACGGCCAGTGAGCTTGTGCCGAGCACCAGCGCCGGTAGCAGGAGGTGTTTGAGCCTGTCGCCGATGTCCCACGGATTGGCATTGAGGCTGATGATGCCGCCGGTGGGGAGCCACCGCAGCTGCACAGCGAGGATGGCCAGGGCGACCAGGCCGAGCCAGAAATGGGGCACGGCGTCGCCCATCACGGCGAAGACACGGACGAGCTGGTCTGGCCAGCGGCCGCGATGGACGGCTGCCCACAGGCCGGCGGGAATGCCGATGCCGACCCCTAGTAGCAACGCGGCGAGGCTGAGCTCGAGCGTCGCTGGGACGCGCTCGAGGATCAGGTCACGGGCCGGTTGGTGGGTCTGGAACGAGCGGCCGAAGTCGAGCCTGACTGCTCGGCCGAGCCAATCGAGGTACTGGACAGGCAACGGCCGATCGAAGCCGTAAGCCTGGCGGAGCGCCGCCAGTTGTTCGGCGGTCACCCCGCGGGAGTCCTCGAAGACGAGCAACGGATCGCCCGGCGCGAGGCGCATCAGGGTGTAGGCGATGATGGTGATGCCCAACAGGGTAGGCACCGCCTGAAACAGTCGCCGCGCCAAATAGCGGCCGATCATGGCGGCTGAATGGCTCCAGCGGGCATCACCATGCGCACGCTCGCCCGTGAAGCGCGAGAGGCGACGGCTCTAGTGTCGGTGTTGCACACGGGTGTCGGAAGAGTGCCGCTGACGGGGTCAGTTGGTCACAGTCCACGACTCGGTGTTGTAGAGGTAGCGCCGCCAGGTGCTGGGGGCCAGGCCCTGCAGGCGTTTGTTGACCGCGAGCTGTGTCTGCGGCTGGTGCAGGAAATTCCAGGGCGCGCCCTCGGCGACGATCTGCTGATCGCGCGCGTAGATCTGCTTGCGCGTGCCTTGGTTGCAGCCGGGCAATGAGCGGCCTTGCTCGAGCAACCCGTCAAGCTCGGGCGTGCTGAAACCGGCTCGGTTAAAACCTTCTTTGCCCGTCGCCGGGTCCGGCTTGCGGCTCGAGTGCCACAGATCGAAGTTATCCGGGTCGGCGCCGAACACGAAGCCGGAGACGAACATGTCGTAGTCAAGCTTGTTGATGCGGTTGATCATGGCCGCGAAGTCCTGGAATTGCAGGTCGACCGACACGCCGACGTCTTTCAGCTGCTGCTGTGAGATCGTGACAACCGCTTCACGGACTTTGTTGCCAGAGTTCGTCCACATGGTGAACTTCAGCTGCTGGCCGTTCTTGGCCCGCACTCCATCCGGGCCGACGGTCCAGCCCGACGCATCGAGCAGTTGACGGGCTTTATCCGGACTGAACTCGTACTGCTTGACGGTCGGGTCGTACGCCCACGAGTCAGGCGGCACGTCGGTGGCCACCGGCCGGCCCGTACCAAGCAGGACCTGGTCGATGATCACCTGGCGATCGACGGCGTACGTCAGCGCCTGGCGGACCTGTTGATCGTCCAGCCCAGGCCTGGTCGTGTTGTAGGCCAGGTAGGTCACGCCGGCGCCGAAGTACTGCATCACTTGCAAGCCCTGTTCGGCCTGGACCTCTTTGACTTCCAGCGGCTCGACTTCGGCCAGGTCGACGTCGCCCGTCTTGAGCTGCGCAAGCAAGGCGCCGCGATCCTTGAGCGGTCGGAAAATGAAGCGGTCGATCTTCGGTCGTCCGCCCCAGTAGCCGTCGAATGCCTGCAGGGTGACGTGGTCGTCTTTGGCCCATTCGACGAAGCTGAACGGCCCGGTGCCAATCGGTTTGAGGTTGAACGGGTCCTCATTCAGATTCGTGGTGTTCTCGAGCAGGTGCTTGGGCAAGATGCCCAGGTTGCGCAGGTTGTCCAGGAAGGGACAGAAGACCTCGCTCAAGGTGATCCGTAGCGAAGTTGGATCGAGGACCTCGACCGAGCTCACTTTCTCGACGTCGGCGGTCCGGACCGTCTTGACCTTGTCGGTCTTGAGAATGTCGAGGGTAAATTTCACATCGTCGGCAGTTAGCGATTGGCCGTCGTGAAACTTGACTCCAGTGCGCAGTTTGAAGGTATAGACGAGCCCATCCGGCGAGACCGTGAATGATTCGGCGAGCACGGGGATGGGCGTGCCCGTCTTGGGATCCGCGTTGACCAGGGGCTCGAACACGCGGTCGGTGATCGCGCTCGACACGGTGTCGGATTGCAAGATCGGATTGAGAATCCGCACATCGCTGCCGACGCTGGCGTAGACCACCTGGCCGCCACTCTTGGTCGCTGGTTTGGGCGCGGCGGCGGCGGCGGTCGGCGCGCTGGCGGCCGAGCTAGCCGAAGTGGCGGAGGTGGCCGGGGTAGCCTGAGCGGGCGCCGCCGTCGGCAGGGACGGAGCGGCCGTCTGGCAAGCCGCGGCAAACAGCAGCAGCCCGCTGAAGATGCGCATGATCGGTCCAGACGTCATTGATGCCTCTTTCTCGCGTTTCGCGCAGGCTACCGGACCTCAGCCGGGCGCGTACACAGGCTCAGGGTGTCGTCAGCCAGACAATGGGGCCATAGCCAGTCACGAAGCTGAGCGGCGTAGCCGTACCGCTGCCGGCGTCGACGACGAATGAGCCTGTGCCGCTGTAGACGAACACCTGCGCCTGGTCAGGCGACCAGGCGATGGATGGCTCATCGGCGCCGGTCTCGGCGAGGCGATGCAAACCGCTGCCGTCAGCATTGATGAGCCAGGGATCCCAGGGGATGCCATGCGCCAGGGCGACTGACGGGCCGAACAAGGCGTCGAGGCCCAACCGCGGAGCGGGTGTCCGGCCGTTGATGCCGGACTGCGGCGCGACGAACGCGATCTGGTCGCTGCGCGGGGAGAACTGGGGGTAGGCGACATCGGCGAAGCGCCCTTCTGGAACGAGCGTCTTGACGCTGCCGTCGACTTGCGACCAGATCAAGAGCGCGGCGCCCTGATTGGTCGTCCGCGCGAAGACCAGACGTGTGCCATCCGGCGCAGCTGACGGTTGTCGACCGTCAGCCAACAGCACGCCGCGACCGGTGCCGTCGGCCATGACCTGCTCGATGCGGCTGGGGTAGCGAGGGACTTCCTGGCCCGGCGCACCGACGGTCTGGCCAACCAGGTCCTGTCGCTCAAACAACAATGTGGCTCGGTCGGGCCACCAGGCTGGCGAGTCGAGCGATTCGCGCCCGTCGGTCCGCAGCAGCAACACACTTGTCTCGGAAGTGGCCAGGTCGAGGTTGAGCAAGTCGGCGCCGCGCGGTCCCCCGCCAGCCAGCGCCGACCCCACCGCCAGGACGACATGCGACGCATCTGGCTGGGCGGTGAGCTCGAGTGCGTTCGAGCTGGCGGGCAGCTTGCTGGTCGGTTTGTGCCTCGGCGCCTCGAGGTTGAGCCAAGCCGCCTGGCGGCCGACGACCGCCAGGATGCTGGTGTTCGATGTCGGCGCGGGCTGCGCCGCGCCGCCTGGCAGGGGCAAGCCCAGGACGGCCAGAGCGACACCGATGAAGGCGGCCCGCTTCAGGGGAAGGTCACCGCCTGGCCGAGCGGCGGCTGCGTCACCTGCATCCCGACGCCCATCGCATCCATGGCCGCCTGCACGTCGGCAACGGTGGTCTGGCCGGCGGGCGGGGTCACCCGGTTGTGGTGTGGGAAAACCGTCTTGAGGTTCGGATTGTCGGTCTTGAGGAGTTTGACCTGCTGGGCGAAGTCGAGCGGCTCGGTGTCGCCGCCCATGTGCACGATGGCCAGGTTGGGCTTGTACATGGTAGCCCACATGCCTTGCTCAACCATTGCCGCGGAGCTGCCAGAGAAGTACACCGTCCAGCCGTTTTCAAACGTGATGAAGTACCCAGCTGCGACGCCGCCGTACGGTACTGCGGCGGTCGGCGCGCTCAGCTCAGAGCCGTGGACGCTTTCGACCGAGCGCACGGTGATGCCTGGAACACCGAGGTAGCGGTCGCCAGGCTGGAAGAAATTGCGCGGGACCTGGGCGCGCGGGATCCCTTGCTCGACGAGCCAGGCATTGACTCCACCCGGCGCCAGGACGGTCGCACCGGTGTTCTGCGCGATAGCGACCGTGCTGCCGACTTCGTCGCCGTGGCCGTCGGCGACGACGATCAGGTCGGCTTTTGCAATGTCTTCGGGCTTGATCGGCGAATCCGGATTGGAGGTGAATGGGTTGGTCAGGACGACTTTGCCACTCGGCGAAGTGAAGCGATAGTGCGACCAGCCGAACCACTCGACCGTGACCGTGCCGGTGGCCGGTTGAGCGGCTGGCGCGGCTGAGCCGACGCTGACGAACAGGAGGGCCAGAGCGGTCAGGCCACTGAGGACCAGGAACACGCGACCCGGTAGATGACGGAGACAACGCATGGCGGAGTGCACTCCTTGACGGGAGCCGGAATCCGGCCAGCATACGCACCTTTTCAAAATGACACCTTAAAGTCACCTGAGACAGGCAAGCTCCCTCTCAGCGTCGTCAGTGCGGCCGCAGTGTGGCGGGCGGGTGCGACTGCGCGGAGCAGCAGGGCGAGGTCGGCGGGCGTATCGACATCGAGCGCCAGGCCGAGACCCTCCAGGCGGGTTACCGCGGCACCCGCGGCGTAGGCCAGGGCGAGGTGACGCTCGACGCTGGGCGGGCCGAAGGCGGGGGCCATGACGTGGGGTGGTCGCAAGAGCAAGGCGTTGGTGCCAGAGCCATCGCGGCTGGTCCCGACCACGACCGCCTCGTTGGCGCCTCCCGCCGCTGCGCGCAGCGCATCGAGGTCCGCCACACTCAGGAGGGGAACGTCGCCCGGCAGGACGATGACCGTCCTGGCACCGCGTAGCGCAGCGGCCGCAATCCCAGTTGCGACAGCGGCGTTCATCGCTCCAGCGCCAGAGGCGGCGGCAGGGTCGGCGACCGCGGTGGCGCCGCTGGCTGCGGCTCTGTCGCGCGCCGCGGGCGTGTCGACCACCGCCAGGATGCCGGCCAGTGCTGGAGCGGCGGCACAAACCGCGAGGACGTCCGCCAGCATTGCCAGCGCCAGTGTGCCGCGCTGTTCGGCGGTGAGCACGTCTTGCAGACGGCTTTTTGCGCCATCGCCGACGCGCGCGACGACGACCGCCCAGACCGCGTCACCCGGTCGGTCGATCGTTGTAGCTGTCGCAGCCGAGCTCGTCGCCACACCCATACTGGTCGTGTTCAGCATACGCAACGCGCTTTTGGTAGGCTGAACAGAGTATGCGGTTGCTGTTCGCGTTCGGGCTCCTCGCACTTACCGCGTGCGCACCAGCGCGCCCGGTGGCCATTGAGCCGGCTCAGCCGCGGACGCTCCATTTCATGGCCGGCTACAAGCCGCAAGCCAACCTGCCGTTCGTCGCGGTCTACGTCGCCCAGACCAACGGTTACTTTGCCCAGCAAGGTCTGCAGGTCGATATCCAACACGCGTCGGGGCAGGGCGAGCACCTCAAACTGTTGCTACAAGGATCGGAGGACGTCATCACCGCCTCCGCCGACGAGGTCCTGGCTCGCCGGGCCGAGGGCGTGCCCGTCCTGGCCATCAGCGTCCTGGGTCAACGCAATCAGCGCGCGTACGCGGTCAAAGCCGATTCGGTGATCAATACACCGAAAGATTGGGAAGGCCGGCTGGTCGGCTTCAAAGTCGAGCCCGCGCCCGACTACCTGGCGCTGCTGGCATCGGCCGGCGTCGATCGCTCGAGGATCAGGGAAGTGCCGGTCGGCTTCGATCCGCGCCTGCTGGCCACCGGGACCGTCGATGTGTACCCGGTGTTCGAGTCCAACGAGCCTGACACGCTGCAGCGGCTGAACGTGCCGGTGCGGCTGTTCAAGACGGGCGATTATGGCGTCCCAGGTATGGGGCTGACCTTCGAAACCCGCGACGCGCTGGTAACCCAGGATCCCGATTTGCTGACCCGCTTCACGAAGGCGGCGATGCACGGGGTTGAGTTCGCTCGCGACTATCCGGACCAGGCGACCGACATCGTCATGAAGTTCGCCCCGCAGGAAGATCGGGACCATCAGCGGGCGATGCTCGACGTCGAATTGGATATGGCCAACGGACCGCTGACGGGCAGTCGCGGTCTCGGCTTCGCCAGCCCGGATCAATGGCAGGCGCTGCACGACTCGCTGCTCAAGTATGGCGGGATCAAGAGCGCGACGCCGGTGAGCGCGTCCTACACGGATCGGTTTTTGCAGGCGACGACGCGCGACGGACACGTCATCTGGCCATAGCGCGCGTCGTCGGGTTGGCCGGGGGCGTCGGCGGCTCGCGTTTTCTCCGGGGCCTGCGTGCGGCGGCTCCGTTGGCCGAACTCACCGCCATCGTCAATACGGGCGACGACGTGACGTTGCATGGGCTGCGCATCTCACCTGACGTGGACACCGTGCTGTATGCGCTCTCTGGCGTGGTCGACGAGAAGCGTGGCTGGGGCCCGCGGGGCGATTCGTTTCGGACGATGGATGCGCTCGATCGCCTGGGCGGCGAGACCTGGTTTCGGCTGGGCGATGTGGACCTGGCGACCCACATCCGGCGCACCGAGTTATTGGCGGCGGGCCGCACGCCGTCTGAGGTCACCGCTGAAATGGCAGCTCGCCTGGGGATTACCGGGGTGAGGATCTTGCCGATGACGGACGCGGCGGTGGAGACATGGGTGCGGCTCGCAGACTCTGGCGAGTGGGTCCATTTCCAGGAGTACTTCGTGCATCGGCGGACGGACGTCGCTCTCAATGGGGTGGAGGTGCGCGGCTTGTCCGCCGCCTCGGCGGCGGCTGGCGTACTCGCGGCGATCGGGGATGCGGACGTTGTGGTCCTGTGCCCGAGTAACCCGTTTGTCAGCATCGGGCCGATTTTGCAGACGCCTGGGGTTCGCGAGGCTCTCGTGGCAGCGCGGCGACGGGGGGCCGTTGTGGCTGGCGTGAGCCCACTGATCGGCGGCGCGACTGTGAAAGGGCCCGCGGCGCGGATGCTTGTGGAGTTCGGCTATGAGCCGTCAGCCGCCGGCGCGCTGCGCGTGTACGACGGCCTGGTCGACGTGTGGCTCATCGACCCTGTCGACGCGCACCTGGCCGATGCGATCACCGCGCTAGGCGCGCGCCCCGTCGTGGCCGACGCGCTGATGCGTGGTCGACGAGGGGAAGCGCGTCTGGCTCGCGCGCTGCTGCGCAGACTCTAAACGTCAGGGCACGTCTGGCCGAGGGTCGCCGGGCCGGAAGTTGGCTTGATTGGGCATCTTGACCTGCGGCAGGGTCTGGGCGTCCATGCGGTCCGTATCGCCGATGATCTTGTGCTGCGCCAGGATCCACGCCGTCAAAGCGTAGGTTTCGCTCGGCGTCAGCGTTTGCGGCTGGTCGTAGGGCATCGAGCCCCACAGATAGCCGAAGATCGGCGGCGCGTACGGCGCGAAGTTGCCCATCGTGATCGGTCCACCAACTTGCCACGGGACAGGCGCGACCAGTTGTGGCCCGTTCGGCGTGCCCTGACCGGCATCGCCGTGGCACGAGGCGCATTTGGCGGCATAGATCGACGCACCTTCGGCTGCCGAGCCGCTACCCGCCGGGAGACCCTTCCCGTCGGCGGGGATTGCGAACGCAACGATGTCCTGGGCGGTGGCCGGCCGACCAAGGCCGACGATGCCCGCCGCGACTGGTTTCGGTGCAGGCGCGGGGGTGTTCAACGGGCGCGGACTGGGCGATGCAGCGGCGGCTGGGCTGGCCGCCGGGCTAGCCGCG
Source organism: Chloroflexota bacterium (assembly GCA_035995405.1). Classification (GTDB taxonomy): domain Bacteria; phylum Chloroflexota; class UBA6077; order UBA6077; family CF-72; genus CF-72. The sequence goes on along the minus strand of DASYKL010000038.1, from coordinate 2,343 downwards.
GGACTGACCGCCGGGCTGGCCGCCGGTTTGGCTACCGGGCTGACCGCGGGTGCCGCCACAGCACTAGCGGCAGCGCTGGGGCTGACCGCTGGCTTCGCGGCCGCGGCCGTCGGCGCCACCGTCGGCGGGACGGCGGTAGGCGTAGGTAGCGCCGGGCTGCACGCCACCACCAGGAGGACCACGCCACCGACGAGTCCCAGTGCTCCAACGGCTGTCGCTCGGTGACGAGGCGAATAGCTGCGCGGGGCCGCAGGCTCCCCCGAACCGGGCTCCGTCTCTGGCCTACGCAAGGTAGTAGTTCGTAACGGCACCGCTGGTGGCCGCGATTTTCCAGTTTTGCTGGCTGTTGTTCAGATAGCGCGAGTTGGTACCGCGAACTGCCACAAGCTCCTCACGGGTGGGCTGCACGTAGCCCGTCTCATCGGTGGCGCGGCTGGTCAGAATTGCTTCCGAGCCATCCCACGTCCACGGGAAATGGAAACGCGTGTGCGACTGAGGTAGGACTGGCGCATCGAGCGTCGCCTCGCCCCACGTTTTGCCACCATCGGTACTGACCTCGACGGTGGCAATCTTGCCGCGGCCGCTCCAGGCCAGGCCTTTGATGTCCCAGGGGCCCATAGCTGGCATGGCCCCGACGGCGGGTGTCGGCCAGGTGATGATCGATTTCGCTTCCCAGACGAAGATGTACTGACGGACGGTGTTGTCTGGCATCGGCGTGGTGTAGCTCGTCGTCTCGAACTTGGTGTCCCACGGCTTGTCGCCGAGCTCGATACGGCGGACCCACTTGATGTTCGAGTTTCCCAGCCAGCCAGGCAGGAGCAGGCGCGCCGGGTAACCTTGCTCGGGCCGTAGTGCCTCGCCGTTCTGGCCGTAGGCGATGAACGCGTCGTTGAGCAGCTTCTCCACTGGGATGCTGCGGGCGACCGATTCGTTGCCCCAGCCGACGAACAGGCTCCAGGCCGCGTTCGGCTGGACGCCCGCTTCGTTCAGCAACGTCTTGACCGGCACGCCTTCCCAGTTACTGTTGCTGGTCAAGCCGTGCAGCACCTGGGCCGTAGCCGTATCGGGCTGCTTGCCCCAGCCGCTATTACCGCCGCACTCCAGAAACATCATGCGGCTGACGGACGGGAAGCGTTGCAGGTCGGCCAGACTGAACACGACCGGCCGATCGACCATGCCATGAATGGTGAGCGTGTATTTGGCCGGGTCGATCGTCGGCGTGGTGTCGTGATCGACGATGTAGTGCAGGTCGGACGGGGTGATGATGCCGCGCAGTGAGTCAATCGGCGTGCGCGCCGAAGAGTTCTGCACTCCGGTAGCGGTCCGTGCGGGTTGTTCAAAAGGCGACCGCGCGCCGTTCGTCGTAGCTCGCACTCCCACGACTTTTGATGGGTCGGGCGGCGCGGTTGGCGGCGCCTGGGGCTGCTGTTGGGCAGCGACGACCGCTACACCTGAGAGCGCCGCCGTGCCCAGCAGCGGGCCGACTCCCGCGATCAGCGCGCGGCGCGATAAACCTCGAGCCATAATTCCACCCCTTGTCTGCCATGGAGCGTACGGAGGCGTACCGGACGCCGTCAAACAGTTGTGTTGAGCCCCGCTGGGTTGAGTGCCCGGTTCAGGCGTGGTCGATCAACTGCGCGAGCAGGTCACGTTGGCACGAGTCCATCGTCCGCTTCGGGATGGACCGGCACGCTGGTGACCACAAAGCCCGGGGTAAACAACAGCGAGAGTTTCAGGAACTGGGCGGCCTGGCCGTGCAGTATCTGTTGCCAGAGGCTGTCGGGGACGTATTCGGGCAAAACCACGGTGACGGTTTCGGCGCGCTCGTGCCGTTTGAGCTCGGACAAGTATTGCAGCAGTGGCCGCGTCAGAGAGCGGTACGGCGATTCGACGATGGTCAGCGGTACGCCGTGGCTCCAGATGGGCCATGATTTTTCGATCTCGTCAGCTTTGGCCGGGTCGGTGGCGACATGGACGGCGGTAACGTCGGCGGAGAGCGCCAGAGCGTAGCGCAAAGCCTGGACCGCGGGACGGTTCAGTCGGGCGATGGGGACGACGACGACGTTGCGTAGGGGCGCTTCGGCTGCTGGGTCGGGAACCGGTGGCAGGGCGGTATCTCGTTCGACTTCTCGGTAGTGGCCTTTGATGGTCAGCAGCAGCCAGACGAAGAGCGGCACGATGATGAGCACCAGCCACGAGCCCCAGCCGATCGGCACGCCCGGGATGATCGGCAAGCGAGGGTCCCCAATACCGGTCGCGGCGGCGATGATCGTCACGACGCCGGTGGCGATCGCACCGAGGCCGTTGACGACTGCCTTGGGCAGCCAGTTCGAGCCTTTGAGC
>DASYKL010000037.1:0-3126 GCA_035995405.1 Chloroflexota bacterium | reverse complement strand
GCAGGGAATCGCCGTCAATCTCCACTTCGGCAACTACCAGGTCACCCTCGTGGGGGTCAGCGCGCGTGTCGACGCTGACCGCATCCCCTGGCTGCAGGCCGAGCTCGGCAAGGGCGTCGTCTCGAATCCAGAACGGGTTGTGGCCGCTCGGCAGCTCCGAGTTCCAGCTAAACGCGCCGGGCGCGGCCACCAGCGGGGACCGCTCAGGCCGCCGCGGTTGCGGCCGCCTGGGCTTGCTCGTGAGCGAGCGCCATCGGCAGCTCGCCCTTGGCTTCGCGGTATGCGGTCCAGCCGCCGTGGTACAGCTTCAGCTTGCCATCCTCGAGCTCGGCGACTTTGGTCGCCACGCGATCGAGCAAAAACCGATCGTGGGACGAGAAGATCACAGCGCCAGCGTAATCATTGAGCGCCTTCTCCACCTCATCCTTGGAAGGCACGTCGAGGTGGTTAGTCGGCTCATCGAGCAGCAGCAGCTGGCGCGGCTTGAGCAGCAGCTTGGCCAGACTCAGACGGCTCTTTTCGCCACCAGAGAGCGCCCCGATCAGCTTGAACACGTCATCCTGGGTAAACAAGAAACGAGCGAGCAGCCCACGCACCGATTCGATACCCCAGCCGTTCGGCGCGTGAGCCAGCACTTCGTCCACGACCGAGCGCGTCTCTTCGAGCGTCTGCGACTGGTCCTGGGCGTAGTAGCCCACCTCGACGTTGTCGGCCAGGACAACCTTGCCCTTGGTCGGCGCGTCGATGCCGGCCAGCACGCGCAGCAGCGTCGACTTGCCAGCCCCATTGGGCCCGACAAGAGCGATTCGGTCGCCGCGATCGACGGCCAGCGATAAGCCGCGCAGCACATCATGGGCGTCAAACGACTTGTTGATGCCGTCAGCTGTCAGCACCCGATCCGGGGCGCGCTTGCCCGTTGCCAATTTGACTGTGATGCGCTGCTGCTCAGGACGCGGCGCCGGCAGCCGTTCAAGTTTGGCCAGCGCTCGTTCGCGGCTCTTGGCCATCGCGGCTCGGGCGGCATTGGCTTTGGTGGCGTTGATGAAGGCTGTTTGGCGAGCGATGTACTTCTGCTGGCGGTCGTAGGCGGCTTTCTGCTCCGCGCGGCGACGTGCGCTCTCGGCCAGGTAGAAGGTGTAGTTGCCTCGGAAATCGGAGGCGACGCCTTCGGTCAGCTCGATGGTGCGATCAGTGACACGGTCCAGGAAATAGCGATCGTGTGACACGACCAGGATCAAGCCCGGGTACTCGGCGAGATAGCCCTCGAGCCATTCGCACGCGCTCAGGTCCAGGTGGTTGGTCGGCTCATCGAGCAGCAGCACACCAGGCTTGCGCACGAGCATCTTGGCCAGCGCGATGCGCATCTGCCAGCCGCCAGAGAATTCGATGGTTTGCTTGTCCCGATCGGTGCTCTGAAAACCGAGGCCAGCCAGGACCTTGGCGACTTCCGCCTCCACGCCGTAGCCGCCTAGTTCTTCGAAGCGCTCCAGCAGCGTGCCCTGCCGATCGATCAGCGCTTGCAGCCGCTCGTCGCCACTTGCGGCGGCAGCTTCGCCGATCTCGCCCTCGATGCTGGTCAGCTCGGCTTGCGCACGCTGCAGCTCGGGGAAGCTCGACAGCATCTCATCCCACAGGCTTCGCCCACTGCGAACGCCCGCGTCCTGAGGCAGATAGGCCAATTCACTGGAGGCGCCACCCTGCAGGCGGACGACGCCTTCGTCAGCATGGAGCTCGCCAGCCACGATTTTGAGCAAGCTCGATTTGCCTGCTCCGTTGGGGCCAACGAGTGCGACTTTATCGCGGTCGCCGATTTCGAACGACACGTCTTTGAGCACGTCCTGGCCGCCGAACGACTTTTTTAGATTGAGAATGCGCAGCATGAGAAAAATATCCTTTTGTGAGGCTGCGGCCGGCGGCCGTCGAGCCGAGGGAAGCCGAGGGAAAAAGAAGGCACGCCAGTAGGTGGGCCCCGTTCGTTAATGAGTATAACGCGTGCCTGCGCTGGCTTATGCCCGTTCTCGTATCGAGCTCTGGCCGTCCCACGTGAGGTACGCCCTGCGTTAGCCCCTGCAGGATGCCCTCTGCCAGTCGCCAGCCCCGCCATGCGGTAGCCTTCCATACTGACTCTCCCTCTCCGAGCCGGAGCCGCATGCCCGACCAACCGCTGCCGTCGACCAACTCCACGCTGAACAACGACCTGGACATCGGGTCGGCATCGGACGTCGGGCGAGTTCGCGAAGCCAACGAAGATGCCTGGCTGACGCTCGAGCCCGACGGGGCGCGCAGCGGGCAGATGCTGGTCGCGGTCGCGGATGGCATGGGCGGCCACCAGGCAGGCGAAGTCGCCAGCGCGTTGGCTATTGAGTCGCTTACCGACGCGATCAACACGGTGGAGTCGACGGCCTCAGCTGAAGACTTGTTGATGCATGCCATCGAATTGGCCAACCGCACGATCTGGGAAGCGGCGGCCAACGACCCGGCCAAAGAAGGCATGGGCACGACGATGGTCTGTGCACTCGTCGGCGCGGATGGTCAGGTCTCGATTGCCAACGTCGGCGACAGTCGCGCCTACACGTTCAGCGATGGCCGCGCGGCTCTGGTGACCAGCGATCACACGTGGGTCAACCAGCAAGTGTTGTCCGGCCAGATGACCGAGAAGGAAGCCAGGACCAGTCCGTTTCGCAATCTGCTGACGCGCTCGCTCGGCAACGCGCCGCGGGTGGACATGGACCTGTTCGCGCTGGCGCTAGGGGTGGGGGATGCGCTGGTGTTGGTCTCGGACGGGGTGACGGGGTATCTGGATGAGGGCGATGTGGCGTCGGTGTTGAGACACACGGCGACAGCTCAAGAAGCCGCCGAGCGCCTGGTCACCGAAGCCGTCAACCGTGGCGGCGCGGATAACGCCACAGCGGTAGTCGTCCGCCGCCGGCTTTAGGCGCTACGGAGTTTCCGGGTCAGGGGGCTTGCAGCCCCCCGCCCCCGTTCGTTGCTCCGCGCTTCGCGCTGCGCACTCTCTTCCGGGGCGACCCCCCGCTTAAGGCGTACGCCTCTGAGGCCTCTACGGTGGGCGGCTCGGCGGCGTACGGCTTTTTGGCGACGCCTCTGCGACCCCCCGCATTAAGTGCT
>DASYKL010000036.1:0-10976 GCA_035995405.1 Chloroflexota bacterium | reverse complement strand
CCGCACCAAGGACCGACTACCCGTGCCCAAGCGTACTTACCAGCCGAAGCGGATCCCGCGCCGTCGGGAGCACGGCTTCCTCAAACGCATGTTCAGTGCCGCCGGCCGCGCCGTGCTGAAGCGCCGCCGCCTGCGCGGGCGCAAGCGGCTGACTGTCGTTTAGCTGGCGTCTGCGTGGGCAGCGCCAGCCTCCAGCTCAGTGAAGCGCGAACATCGGCTGCGCTCGCCCGCCGACTTTGCCCGTGTGCGCGAGGCCTCGGCGCGTGTATGGACGCATCCGCTGGTGGTGCTGTACGTCGCGCCGAATGACCTGGCGCGGACTCGGGTGGGCATCACGGTGAGCGGCCACGTCGGAAAAGCCGTCGTCCGCAACAAGGTCAAACGACGGCTGCGCGAAGCCTTGCGCTTGCGCTTCGCCAGCCTGACGGCAGGCCAGGACCTGGTCGTGATCGCGCGGCCGCGCAGCGCGACGGCCGCGTGGGTCGAGCTTGATGCGGCGCTGCAGACGGTCCTGTCTCGGGCGGGTGCCATCGCGGCGCCCGTGGCTGGCGTCTAAACGGCGGTATGAGCATGGTGCGAGAGCTCTGGCGACCACGCGTGTTGCTGCTCGGGGCAATCCGCGTGTATCAATCGACGCTCGGGCCAGCCTTACCGAAGTCGTGTCGCTATCTGCCGACGTGCAGCCAGTATGGCTACCAGGCGATCGAGCGCTACGGCGTTTTCAAAGGCTCGTGGCTGACGCTCAAACGGTTGGCCCGCTGCCAGCCGTTTGGCGGTCATGGATACGACCCGGTCCCGTGAATACGCGATACTCCTTTCAATGCCCATGTGCCCGAGAGCCTGAGAAAGCCTGAAACTTGGACTTCCTGCTGCCAATCTGGAACCCGTTCATCGTCCACCCGCTGGAGCAGGGGCTGCGACTGCTCGCGACGCCGCTGGAGGGTGCCGTTGGCCCAGGCGCAGCCGGCGGGCTGGCCATCGTCTTGTTCACCATCCTGCTGCGGCTGGTCCTGGTACCGCTGTCGCTGGTCCAGATTCGCTCGCAGCGCCACCAGATGGCCATCCAGCCCGAGCTGAAAGTCCTGCAGCGGAAGTTCAAAGGCGACCGCGAAGGCATGGCTCGCGCCCAGATGCAGCTCTACAAAGAGCGCGGCATCAACCCGGCTGCTGGCTGCGTGCCGCTGCTGATTCAGCTGCCAATCCTGTTCGGCATGTATTCGGCCATGTCGCAGTTGGCGACGATGGGCCTGACCCTCGACCAGGTCAGCCAGAGCCAGATACAGGCAGGCCAGGTGGTCTACGCGGCCGAGCGCCACCAGGACCCGCTCCCTTTTAACCAGTTCGTGCTCGCCAGAGTCCATGCCGTGCCGCAGGTCAACAGCGCGATCACGATCGACGTCAACCAGGACCAGTCAGGCGTCTGGCATCAGGGCCAGCCGTTGCTGCAGGCCGTCCAAGGGTTGACGCTCACGCCGGGCCAGTCGCCCGGTAATCCGAATCCGCCGAACACGCCCAACGGCAGCAGCGCCTCGATCTTTTTGCGGGCCGGCGTTCTGGACAGCAGTGGGATTGTCGAGCGGAACACGGCGGTCGCCGTCGGCGAGCCGGTGCTCGTCGAAATCTGGGTCAATGCGGCCGGCGTCAACGCCGATCAGGCCAAAGCGGTGCTGACGTATGACCCGACGCAGCTGCAGGTCACCAGCGTCGAGACGCCGCAGCTCGAGGACATCGCGTTCAAGAGTCCGTTCTTGTGGTTGCCGAGCCTGGGTCAGCCCGATGTGGTGCACATCCCGGGCTTACCGTTCACTATTCCGGGCTTGCTGCTGATCGTGATGACAATCACCTCGTACGTCAGCCAGCGCATGACCACGATGCCGACGGAAGATCCACAGCAGCAGGCAATGATGCGCTCGATGGCCTTCATGCCGCTGATGTATCTGTTCTTTTTCCTCAACACGCCAGCAGGGCTGGTGCTCTACTGGCTGACGAGCAACGTCTTCAGCATGTTCCAGCAGTACTTCACGGTCGGTCTCGGCTTGCTGGGGGGCGACCTCCAGAAAGTGACGGGGCGTGACCTGCAACCGCCGTGGGCTCACCTGCCTGGCTCAGTCCCGATCGCGGCGCTCAGCTCGGATGCGACCAACGGCACCAATCACACAGATGGCAGAACACCTGGCTCAGGCTCAGGAGCGACTGGCGGAGCGCGGCGGTCGCGGTCTGGTAACCAGGGCAGGGGGAGGAAACGTGGCAAGCGTTGAAACCAGTGGACCGACTGTCGACGATGCAATCGACGCGGCACTAGAACAGCTCGACCTCGACGAAGACCAGGTCGAGCTCGAGATCCTGTCTGAGGGCGGCGACGGCCAGGAGGCGCGCGTGCGCGCCACGCCGCGCGGTGAGGTCGCCGCGGTGGTTGATACAGCCACGACCGCGGCAGCCGAAACGAACGGTGAAGTCGAATGGGATGAAGGCCTGGCAACCGCCGGCCGTGAGATCGTTGAAGACCTGCTCGACTACATGGGCTTTCCGGGCGACGTCGACGTGCTGCGCGCGGGCAAAGAGAACGGCACGCCAACGCTGACGATGGCCATCGTCGATGGCGACTCCATGGGCGCGCTGATCGGCCGACGCGGCGAGACGCTGCAGGCCTTTCAGTTCATCACCCAGCTCCTGGTCAATCGGCGGCTCGGGCACTGGACGCGTGTGCTGCTCGACATCGAGGGGTACCGTTCACGCCGCGAGCGCTACCTCAAGGACACCGCCCTGCGCGCGGCGGAGAAGGCCATGCGGTATCGAGAGCCGATCGAGCTCGATGCCATGATTCCGAGCGAGCGGCGCATCGTCCACCTGACGCTGGCCACGCACGAGTTCGTCACGACCCATTCCGAGGGCGAGGGCGACAATCGGCGGGTCATCGTCGAGGCGACACCGGACTACGTGACGCAACACGGCGGGCCTGCCCCGCGCAGCGAGCGGCCGCCAGAGCGCGGCGGTCGTGGCGGCGGCTTTTCGCGCGGCGGCCGCGGTGGTAGCGGTGGTGGCGGCGGGCCGCGCGGCCGCGGTGGCTTCAGCGGCGGTGGCGGTGGCGGTGGCGGTTATCGCGGCCGCTGATGCTCGGCGGAGCAGCAGGCAACGAACGAGGCACGATCGACTATCTCCTTCTCGGCCACGTCACGGTTGACCGCCTGGACGACAAGCGGGTGGTCCTCGGCGGTACGGCGACGTATGCCTCGCTGACCGCACGCAATATGGGCGGTCGCGCGGGCGTCCACACCAGCGCGGCGTACGAGCCTGGCCTCATCGACACGCTCGGCGGGGTCATGGTGGCGCGCATTCCGGCCGAGTACACGACGTGCTTCGTCAACGAGTACAGCGGCGGCAAGCGGCGCCAGTCGATCGAATCGATCGCCGAGAAGCTGACGTACGAGCAGATCCTGGCAGAGTGGCGGAACCCGCCTGTCGTCCACCTGGGGCCGCTGTGTCAGGAGATCGACACGCAGCTGGTGAACCGTTTTCCGCGGTCGCTGGTCGGCGTCACGCCACAAGGCTGGATGCGCGGTTGGGATGAAGCTGGCGTGGTCCAGCCCGTCGACTGGGCGGATGCCGACAAGGTGCTGGCGCGGGCTGACGCGGTGATCATCTCGGAAGACGACGTCGCCGACGCATCGGTCATCGCAGAGTGGGCAGCCAGAGCGCGCATGCTGGTGGTCACGCTGGGCGAACGCGGCTGCGACGTCTACAAGGAAGGCGAGGCGCCCTTTCACTCGGCGGGCTTCCAATCGGCCAACGAGGTCGACCCGACTGGCGCAGGTGATGTGTTCGCGGCGGCGTTCTTGTGGCATCTGCACCAGAGCGGCGGCGACTGGCAGACGGCGGCCGACTGGGCCAACTGCGTCGCCTCATTTGTGGTCGAAAAACGTGGTGTGGCTGGCGTGCCGAAACTGGCGGACGTCGAAAAGCGGTGGCGGACGGGGACACGCGTGGGGGTACGCGTCGGCGCCTCGTGAGCAGCCGAGTCGTAGCCGTCGCGAACCAGAAGGGCGGCGTCGGCAAGACGACGACTGTGGTCAACCTGGGGGCCTTTCTGGCGTTAGGGCTGCGGGTATTACTGGTGGACCTCGATCCGCAGGCGAATGCGACGAGCTCGCTGGGGATCGAGCCGAGCGAGGTGGGGCTGTCGACGTACGAGGCGTTGATTGGTCAGGCGACGCTGGGCGAAGCGATCGTGTCGAGTGGCCGTGAGCAGTTGGACCTGGCGCCGGCGAGTCGGGCGCTGGCGGGGGCACAGGTGGAATTGGTCGAGTTACCGGATCGGGAACATCGGCTCAGGCTGGCGCTGGCGTCCGTGCGTGACGCCTATGACGTGGTCCTCATCGACTGCCCGCCCTCGCTTGGCATTTTGACCTTGAACGCGCTCGTGGCCGCCGATCTGGTGCTCGCGCCGGTGCAGTGTGAATACCTGGCCCTCGAAGGCGTCGCGCAGTTGATGGAGACGCTCGAGCTGATCCGCGCTACCCTGAATCCGCGACTCGAGTTGTTGGGCATGCTCATGACGATGTTTGACCCGCGGACCCGCCTGTCGACACAGGTCGTTGACGAAGTGCGGCGGCATTTTCCAGAGCGGACCTTTGAGACCGTCATTCCCCGCAGCGTGCGCCTCAGCGAAGCGCCGAGCTTTGGTAAGCCCGTCCTCGAATACGAGCCGACGTCGCGCGGGGCGACGGCCTACGCTGACCTCGCTCAGGAGCTGCTGCGGCGCGGGCTACTGCGATGAGTCGAGCCAACGAGCGCGGACTGGGCCGTGGACTCGGGGCGCTCATTCCCAGGACGACAGCCGGCTTGCGCGAAATTGCCGTCGACACCATTCGGCCCAATCCATGGCAGCCGCGAACACACTTCGACCCGACCGAGCTGGAGGAGCTGGCGAATTCGATTCGCCAGCACGGCGTGCTGCAGCCGGTGCTGGTGAGCCAGCAGCCGGATGGGTCTTTTCAGTTGATCACTGGCGAGCGACGCTGGCGCGCGGTGCAGCTGGCTGGCCTGGCGACAGTGCCGGCGCTCGTGAAGGAAGTGACGCCACAGGCCAGTCTGGAGCTGGCGCTGGTCGAAAATATCCAGCGGCGGGACCTGAATCCGCTCGAGGAAGCGCACGCCTATCGGCAGCTACTCGAAGAACATGGTCTGACGCAGGAAGCGCTGGCTCAGCGTATCGGCAAGAGCCGCGTGGCGGTGACGAACACGCTGCGGCTGCTGCAGCTACCCGAAGAGGTGCGCCAGGCGCTGGCTAATGGCGAGCTGTCGGAGGGTCATGCGCGAGCCATTCTGATGGCCAACGGTGAGCCGCAGCGTTTGCGAGTGCTGGAGCGCGTGCTGGCCGAGCATCTCAGCGTGCGCGACACGGAGGCATTGGCGCGGCAGTTGAACGAGCCGCCGCGGGAGGCCGATGGAGCCCCGCCCGGGGAGGCGCGCGACCCGGACGTGGAGCGGCTCGAAGATGCGTTTCGGCAGGCGCTGGGGACGCGGGTGCGGCTTTTACGCGGCCGCCATGGCGGGCGGCTGGTGATCCATTTCTTCTCCGACGAGGAGCTGCAGGGGATCTACGAGGCGATCGTTCGCACTTAGTACCCACCTCGTACCCCCAGTACCCAACGGGCGCCCGTTGCTCAGCGGTGTTGCGCACGCAGGGCTTCGAGCAGGCGGGTGCTCGAATGCTCGGGGACGAGGGGGATGAACACGAGTCGGGCGCCGACGGCCTGCGCGGTTGCGGCTTCAGGAAGCGTCGCGGGAGTGTAGTCGGCGCCTTTGACGTAGACGTCGGGCTTGACCGCGCCCAGGAGTGCGTCGGCGGTATCTTCGGCGAAGATGGTGGTGTAGTCGACTGGCTCGAGAGCAGCAACCAGCTCGGCTCGCTCGACGTCTGGCACGAGCGGACGGCCTGGTTTGTGCACGGCGCGGTCGGCATTGACGCCGACGACCAGCACATCGCCCTCAGCCCGCGCCTGGCGCAGGTAGCGCAAGTGACCGACATGCAAGATGTCGAAGATGCCGTTGGTCAGCACGATGCGACCGCCCCGCGCGCGGACCGCCTCGAGCTCGCCCTGCAGCGACCGCAGATCGAGAACGCGATTCGGCACAGGGCATGCTAGCCCAGGCCGTAAACTCCTACGAACATGGCTGCCACGGGGCAACGCACGTCACAGAGCATCTCGGCGGTGCTCCCGGCATACAACGAACAGGCCATCATCGAGCGCACGGTACGCCACGTCGCCGACATCCTTGGTGGAGTGGCGACCGACTTCGAGGTCATCGTGACCAACGACGGCTCGCGTGACGAGACGGGGGCAGTCCTGGCGGACCTCCAGAAGCGGGCGCCTGAGCTTCACCTGCGGGTGGTCACGCACGAGCACAACCGTGGCTATGGCGCCGCGCTGGCGAGTGGCTTTGACGCGGCGCGCAAGGACCTGATTTTCATGACCGACGGCGACAAGCAATTCGATGTCGCCGAGCTGCGCGACTTCTTGCCAGTCATGGATGGCCAGACGGACCTGGTTATTGGCTGGCGGCGTAATCGAGCGGATCCACCGCTGCGCAAGTTGAACGCGTTTGGCTGGAAGATGCTGGTCAACCTGTTGTTCGGCTATACGGCGCGGGACGTTGACTGTGCGTTCAAGCTGTTCCGTCGGCGGGTCTGGGAAGGCATGACGGTGCAGGCTCACGGGGCGACGTTTTCGGCCGAGTTTCTGATCAAGGCCAGGCGGCTCGGGTTTCATGTCACGGAGCTACCGGTGGGGCATTTTCCGCGCACGGCTGGCAGCCCAACGGGGGCGCAGCTCCATGTCATCGTGCGGGCTTTTGTCGAGTTGTTCAGCTTGTGGCGGAATCTCGAGCGGGACCTGCATGCCGACCCGCGGGCTGAACGCCGGCGGCACCGTGCTGCCGCCGAATAACGATCCAACCGATCCGCGGGGTGGGTATCGCTCAGATCTGCCGCCGCTGGTCAGTGAGCGGCGACCGCATGGCTATCGCCCGGGCTGGCAGCTCGAAGAACGGTTCCAGGGCCTCGGGGTAGTGGTGCTCGGCCTGGTCGGGCTGCTGGTGGCCTACGGGATCTACACCGGATTTCTACCGGCGGGCCTGCCGCCGCCACCGCAGCCAAGTGGCGTGCTGGTGGCCGTGCCGACGTTCAACGCCATCTCATGCGTACTGCCGTTGTTGCTGATCGGCTCCGTGGCGCTGGTCCTGGTCGGCTTCCGGCAGTTTCTCGATCCCTGAACGCGCGCGTGCCACGGCCGGGAGTGTTACACTCGCCGGCCCTGGACTAACATGCCGCGTCCCATCTGGAAAGGCGCCATCACCTTCGGAATGATCAGCATTCCGGTCAAGCTGTTTGGCGCAACTGAAAGCAAAGACCTCGCCTTCAACACGCTGCACAAAGAGTGCAAGAGCCGGCTCAAGCAGAAGCGCTGGTGCCCCGTTGACGACCGCGAGGTCTTCAACGACGAGGTCACCAAGGCCTACGAGTACAGCAAAGACTCGTACGTCGAGATCACCGAAGAGGATCTCGAGTCGCTGCCGCTGCCGAGCAAGCACACGATCGAGCTGACCTCGTTCGTCAAGCAGGTCGAGATCGACCCAGTCTATTTCGAGCGGACCTACTACCTGGAGCCGGAAGAAATCGGCGCCAAGCCGTATGCGCTGCTCATGCGGGCACTGAAGACCAAGCAGGTTTCGGCGGTTGCCAAAATCGCGCTGCGAAACAAAGAGAGCCTGTGCGTATTGCGCGCCAGTGAGAACGGGCTTTTGATGTTGGAGACGCTGTACTACCCGGATGAGATCCGCACGGCTGACCTGCAAGGCGAGCCGGAGGTGCTGGTCTCGCAGCCGGAGTTGACGATGGCGCTCAGCCTGGTCGAGATGCTCGAAGAGCCGTTCGACCCGCAGAAGTACAAGGATCAGTACCGCGGCGCCCTGCTCGAGATGATCGAGTCCAAGCGCAACGGCGCCGAGATCGTAGCGACGCCGGAGACGCCGCTGCCGCAAACGGTGGACCTGATGGCGGCGCTCAAGGCCAGCCTTGAAGCGGCACGGCGGGGCAAGGGTGCCAGTGCAGCGGAGGCGGCAGCATCGGTCGAGGCGCTCGTTGAGGGGGCCGCCGAGGAAGCGGCGCCGGAACCGACGGCGATCGGGTCCAAGCGCGGCAAGCGTAAGGCCGCTGGCAAGGCGGACGAGACTGAGGAGTTGGCGGTCGCCTTCTAAACGAGGCGTCGGTGCTCGACGAATACCGCGCCAAACGCGATTTTCTCAAGACGGCGGAACCGGCGCCCAAGCCAGCAGACGGTTTGGAGCACACCGGGCCGCTGACGTATGTCGTCCAGAAGCACGCCGCTCGACGGCTGCACTACGACTTCCGCCTGGAGGTCGACGGTGTCCTCAAATCCTGGCCGATACCGAATGGGCCGTCATACACGCATGGCGAAAAGCGGCTGGCGGTGATGACGGAGGATCACCCGCTCGACTACGCGACGTTCGAAGGGCTGATTCCGAAAGGCGAATATGGCGGCGGACAGGTCATCGTCTGGGATGCGGGCATCTATGCGCCCGAGGACAAGGACGGTGGGCCGTGCTTTGTTCGAGAACGCGCTGAAGCGCTGGTCAGAGACGGGATCAAACGCGGCAAGCTGACGGTATTTCTGCACGGCAGCAAGCTGCGCGGCGGCTGGACGCTGGTGCATACGCAGGAGAAGAACTGGCTGTTTCTCAAGAAGGATGATGCGTTCGCCAATCCAGGGCACGACGTCGTGGCGGAGGACGCGTCGGTGCTGTCTGGGCTGACTATTGCCGACCTGCAGGCGGGTCGGCTGCCGCCGGCGGGACGCCAACGTGCGCTGCTGCTCGGCGCGGCTGAAGCGACAGGCGCGCGCCGGGCTGCGCTGCCGCGGGGCCTCTCGCCGATGCTGCCGTCTATCGCGGACAAACCGTTTTCCAATCCGAGCTGGTTGTTCGAGCCGAAGCTCGACGGCTATCGCGTCATCGCGACGGTCGACCAGGGTGAGGTGCGGCTGTCATCGCGGCGAGGGCTCGACTGCTCGAACGAATATCCCTGGTTGGTCGAGGCGTTGAAGCGCCAGCCGTATCGCGATGCGATCTTCGACGGCGAGATCGTGGCCCTGGATGAGACGGGCAAGTCTTCTTTTCAGCTGCTGCAGAATCGGATGAGCGAGCCGCGACCGTTTCTGCTCTTCTATGCCTTCGACGTGCTGTACCGCGATGGGTATGACCTGCGTGGCGTCCCGCTGGAGCAGCGGAAGAAGCTGCTGGCGACCAGTTTGCTGCCTGGGGCGCGACTGCGTGTTGTCGACACCTACGCGGAAGACGGGGTAGTGCTGTTTGAGGCAGTGCGGGCCCAGGGTATGGAAGGTGTAGTCGCCAAGCGGCGGGACAGTCGCTATGAGACCGGCAAGCGGACGGACTCGTGGCTGAAGATCAAGGCGACCAGGAGCGACGAGTTCGTTGTCGGTGGGTATACGGTCGGATCGGGGTCACGCACATCGACCTTCGGCTCGCTGGTGGTCGGGTACTACAAATCCGGGGCGAAAAAGCTGACATACGTGGGGCACGCGGGGTCGGGCTTTGACGAGCGCACCCTTGAGCTCGTTTTTGGGCGGCTCAAGGGCTTACGGACGGCCGAGTCGCCGTTCGAGGGAGTGGTCCCGACGGTCGGGCGCTGGACGCGACCCGGCAAGGGCGAGGGGCCGATCTCGTGGGTCAAGCCTGAGCTCGTGGCGCAGGTCAAGTACGCGGAGATCACGTCTGATGGGATCATGCGCGCGCCGGTGTTTCTGGGGTTGCGGGAGGATAAGGCGGCGCGTGACGTAGGCGGGGTGGACGTGGTTGTGGCGGCGCCGTCCGAGGGGACGACCGGCAGGGTCGCGGCAGCCAACGAAGCGGAGCGCGTCGCAGAGGAGGTGGCGGCCCATACAGGGGAAAAGCTGACCGTCTCGGTGGACGGGTATGACATCGCGTTCAGCAATCTCAACAAGGTGTTCTGGCCGGCTCACGGCGAGCAGCGAGCTCTCACGAAACGGGACCTCGTGGTGTTCTTTGCGCGGGCGGCGCCGTATCTCTTGCCCCATCTGAAAGACAGGCCCCTGACGCTCGTGCGATTCCCCAACGGCATCCATGGTGGGCACTTCTATCAGAAGCACTACGAGCAACCGTTGCCGCATTTTGTCGAGACGGTGCGCCTGTGGTCCGACCACAGCAAAGGCGACGGTGTGTACTTGCTCGGCAACAACCTGGCGACATTGTTGTGGTTGGGCCAGGTCGCCGACATCGAGCTGCACACGTGGTACTCGCGAGTCGATACGACGGGCGATGGCGAAGGCCTGCCGCGGACGTTTGCGGGGTCGCTCGAGAACATGCAGCAATCGGCGCTGAACTATCCGGACTTCGTCGTCTTCGACCTGGACCCGTACGTGTACTCAGGCAAAGAGGCGCGGGGCGCCGAGCCGGAGCTGCACCCGGCGGGCTTCGCGGCGACCTGTGAGACGGCGTTGTGGCTGAAGGAGATGCTCGATGGGCTGGGTCTGACGTCCTTCGTCAAGACGACAGGCCGGACAGGGTTGCACATCTACGTGCCGATCAATCGGACGCTCGACTACCACGCCACGCACACGATCAGCGAGACGCTGGCTCGGTTTCTGGTGCAGCAGCACCCGACAGCGGTGACGGCGGAATGGGCGGTCGACAAGCGGCGGGGCAAAGTGTTTGCCGATTACAACCAGAACGTTCGGGGCAAGACGCTGGCGTCGATCTATTCACCACGGGTACTGCGCTGGGCCGCGGTGTCGATGCCGCTGCGCTGGGATGAGGTCGGCAAGGTCTTCCCGACCGATTTCACGATTCTGACCGCGCCGGATCGGCTGCGTCAGGTGGGTGATCTGTGGTCGGGGATTCTGGACTCCAAGCACGACCTG
>DASYKL010000035.1:0-4526 GCA_035995405.1 Chloroflexota bacterium | reverse complement strand
GGATCCGCGCCAGACGCGCATCGAGTGATGACGTCCGTGATGAGACACGCCGCACAACGTGTGACCACACCTGCCAGAAAGGGACGCTGTGGCTGAAACAACTCGTGAGCTGGGGCTGTTCGTCCCGCCCGAGAAAGAACGCCAGCTCCGTGAGCTGGATGAGCTCGAAGTCGAGCAAAAGAGCCGCGTTCGACGGCGGATGATGTTCCGCTGGATGGGCTGGGGCGCCGTCCTGGCCCTGCTGGGGCAGTGGAGCATCGGCTTTCTCAGCTTCTTTACCCCGAAACGGCTCGGTGCGTTTGGTGGCACCGTCACCGCCGGCGCGGTGACCGACTTCAAGGTCGGCGACGTCAAGATCGTGCGCGAAGGCAAGTTCTACGTGACCCGCGTCCCCGAGGGCTTCTTCGCCCTCTACTGGAAGTGCCCGCACCTGGGCTGCACGGTCCCCTGGGCCGATCAGGACCCGGCCATGCCCGGCCCGCCGGACGGTGGCGACCAGGCCTTCACCGACAAGGGCCGCTTCAAATGCCCGTGCCACGGCTCGATCTACAACCGCTACGGCCAGATCATCCAGGGCCCCGCGCCGCGGCCGATGGACCGCTTCCCGCTCAAGATCGACTCAACTGGCAAGATCACTGTCCAGACGGGGCCCTCCGTGGCGATTTCGCGCGCCGTCGCTAGCGCTGACGACGCCGTCCCGCCGCCCGCGTAGGCCGTCCGAAAGCTTCATGGAGACGAACCTTCCGGCGCTGCTCACCGCTGTTTTCCTGCTCATCGTCCTTGGCGCGGTCCTGTGGTATGCCGCCAGGGTCGCCCAACCACTGCCTGGCGCACCTCCTGGCCCGCCGACTGGTGCGCTGGCGATGGAGCGCAAGATCATCGCCGTGGTGGCGATGGTCGCCGCCATGGCGCTGCTGTTTCTTGGCTATGGCTTTCGCGAGCCAGCTCGCCAGGTGGTTGCCCAGGAACAACAGCTGGACACGTCGATCGGACGCGGCATCACCAATTTCACGTCGCTGTGTTTCCCGTGCCACGGTGAAAAAGGCCAGGGCGCGGTAGTACCCGATTCGTCGCCGTTGCGACTCGCGCCGCCGCTGAACCGGCCCGACTTGCGGCCGACCGCATCTGACGCGCGGTCAAAGATGTACGATTTCATCTTCAAGACGATCCAGCGTGGCCGGCCAGGCACACCGATGCCATCGTGGGGTCAGATCGATGGCGGCACGCTGCTCGACGAGCAGATCAACGAGCTGACGCTCATGATCCTGAACGGCGACCGGCCAGTCGAGTACGAAGGCAAGCTCTCGACGCCGTGGGACCACACGGCCGAAGTCGTTAACGCCCACGTGGCCCAGGGGCTGGTGCAGTTGCCGAAACAACCTGATGTCGAGCAGCTGCCGTTCTATCAGGCGCTCAGCCCGCAGGAACAACAGGGTGTGCGCGTGATCCTCCAGCGCGGTTGTGGCGGTTGCCACACCATCCCCAATATCCCAGGTGCCTCTGGCACGATCGGCCCGAACCTGGGTGGTCCTACGCCGATCGGCCAGCGTAAACAGATCGCCGGTGGCGCGGTACCGAACAACTCGCCAGATGACCTGGCGAAGTGGATCCTGAACCCGCCGGCCCTGAAGCCTGGCACAGCAATGCCAAATTTAGGTTTGAGCGCCGACGAAGCCGCCGCCGCCGCTGCCTTTCTGTACACCATCCAACCCGGCCAGTAACGCTTCACGCAGCGGGAGCAGACGCTACAACTCGGCGCGAAGGAGATCCTCGTACGTCTCGCGCCGACGCACCAACCTGGCCCCGCCTTCCGAAACGACGACCACCGCCGGACGAGGCGAGAGGTTGTAGTTGCTCGCCATGGCCAGGTGATACGCCCCCGATCCCGGCACCGCCACCAGATCATCCACCCGCGGCAGCGGCAACCGTGCATCTTTGACCAGCACATCCCCCGACTCGCAATACTTGCCTGCAACCGCGACGGTCGCATCACGAGCATCCAGAACCCGGTTCGCGAGCACTGGCGTGTACCTGGCCCCATAAGCAGTAGGCCGGATGTTGTCCGCCATCCCCCCGTCAACGGCCACGTACGTCCGAACGCCAGTGATCTCTTTCACAGACCCCACGCGATACACCGCCACCCCAGCTGGCCCGACGATCGACCGCCCTGGCTCGATCGTCAACAGCGGCAACTCCCCAAAGGCGTAGCGCGCAGCAGCCGCGCACACCCCATCGGCAATCGCCCGAGTCACCTCTGCCGGCCCAGGTGCCGCCTCATCCTCACGCGTGTAGCGCATCCCGAACCCGCCCCCCGGCGACACTTCGCGTAGCTCAAACCCGAACGCATCGCGCAGCCGCGCCGCCAGCTCGAACACCCGCCCAATCGTGGCCTGGTACGGCTCCAGCTCGAACACCTGCGATCCGATGTGCGCATGCAACCCGACCAGCTTCAGGCCCGGCATCTCAGCAATGGTGAGCGCCGCCGCTTCAGCCGCACCCGTCTGGATCGACAGGCCGAACTTCGTATCTAGCGCCCCGGTCTGGATGTGGGCATGCGTGTGCGCCTCCACCCCGGGCGCGACGCGCAGCAGCACTTGCTGCGCCATCCCTTTGGCAGACGCCAGCCGCGACAGCCGTTCGGCTTCCTCCAGGTTGTCCAACACAACCCGATTGATGCCCATCTCAACGGCCAGAGCCAGCTCCTGCGGTCCCTTGTTGTTGCCATGAAAATAGGTCCGCTCGGCAGGAAAACCAACGCTCTGCGCCGCAAACAGCTCGCCGCCCGAGACGACGTCGAGCCCGAGACCTTCTTCGGCCACAATCCGCAACAGCCATGGTGCACAGTAGGCTTTGCCTGCGTAGCAGACCAACGATGCCCCCGGGTACGCCGCACGCAGCCCATCCCGATAGCCCCGCGCCCGAGCCCGAATCGTCGCCTCGTCATACACATACAGCGGCGTCCCAAACCGCTCCGCCAACTCGACGACGTCGCACCCGCCGAGCGTCAGGTGGCCCGCGGCAGAAGCCATCGCCGTATCCGGCAGCAGGCCCTTGTACTCAGCCAGGTTGTCAGCCAGCGGCAACGCTATGACGTCGCTCGCGATGGAACCAGCGACCAGTCTTCGGGCAGCTCGTAGCGATGCACGCGGTCGGTCGGCATGTTGTTTCGCAGCACCCGCACCCGACCTTTGCGTCGAATCTCCGAGTACGTGTTCTGTAGCTGGACGATCCGCTTGGCCAGCAAGTTGAACACCACGACCCCCGCACGTACCGGACTCAGGCTGATCTCTTCAGTGCGCGGGTCAACCACGCGAAACACCGGCGACTCCTGGACCACGCAGTAGTCCAGCGCGGCGTGGATCCAGCGGTAATTGGACGGCGAGTTGTGCTCGTCAAACACTGCCAGACCGCTCAGCACGCGCTCGGCCAGGTCGCCCACAAATGGCTCGGCTGCTTTCAGCAGCTGCTCGATGGTGCGCGGTTGACTGTCGCTCGCACACGCCGCGACCAATGCTTCCAGCGTGGCGCACGGGGCGATGAAGCTCACTCGGCCGCGTGGATCGACGACGGTGAACCGCATCACGTCCCTCACGCGACCTGAACCGCCTCCATCCTCCCGATCCAGGCCCCAGGATTGCGGATTTCGGCCTCGCTTGGCAAGTTCTCAGGCGCCTGCCAGGCCCGATTGACGAAGGCGATGCCGCGCTTGCTGACCACGTCGTCGACGAACAGCTCGCCCAGACGATATTGCTCCATCTTCAGCGACAGGCCGGTGATCTTCAGGAACAGCTGCTCGACATTGGACCGACGCTTCTGTCTGTGCTCGACCCGCTGGTGGATCAGCTCGAAATTCGGCAGCAGCTCTTTGCCGACCTGGTTCATCACGTGGTTCGAGTAGCCCTCGGCCAACGCCATGAGGCCTTGCAGCCGCGACATCAGCTCGCGCTGTTGGGCGCTCATCAACGCGTTGATCACGTTGTGGCCCTGGCGCAGGTTGCCAATGAAGCGATTGATGATGGCCATCATCGAGCCCTCGCCGCCATCGCGACCGCGCATGTCGTCGATCAACAGCTTCAAGTACTGGCGCAGCGAGTTGTTGAGATACTCGCGCACCCACGGGTAGACCTCGAACTCGTGGGCGTGGGTCGCCTCATGCAGGGCAATCCAGCGGCGCAGCTCGTCCGGCGGCACGCCGAGCGTTTCTTCGACCATCCGCAGATTCGGCTCGACGAAGTACAGCTTGCCGGCCGTGATCGGCTCCTCGCCGAGCAGCGCGATATCGTACTGACCGAGGACGCGCCGCGACAGATAACCGACGAGGACGCCCATCTGCGAGCCGAGCATCATCCGCGCGGCCTGCTGGAAGCCTGGCGGCGCGGCGATCTTCGACTTGCTGGCGTTCTCTTTATAGAAGTCCTCCACCGGCTGCAGCAGGTAGCGGAAGTTGACCATGTTGGCGCGGATCCACCCGGCGCGGTCGAGGACTTCGATCTTCGTATTGGCCAGCGACAGGTCGTTGCCCGTGT
>DASYKL010000034.1:0-2034 GCA_035995405.1 Chloroflexota bacterium | reverse complement strand
CAGCGTTCAGAGCCACGGCGCACGGCCCCTCCAGGCTGTCGCGGCGCGCGCGGCAGCGTTAAGCGGGGGGTCGCCCCGGAAGAGAGTGCGCAGCGCGAAGCGCGGAGCAACGAACGGGGGCGGGGGGCCCGCAGGGCTCCCCCGATCCGTACACAACACCGGCAGGCTAACGGAGGACACCTATGGCTACCGCGGCCCAGGCGACGAGGAAGGCTACGCCGCCCAGGGGGGTGATGGCGCCTAGCCACGTTGTGCCGGTGAAGGCCAGGGTGTAGAGGCTCCCTGAAAAGAGCAGCGTGCCCGCAAGGAACAGCCAGCCGGCGGCCGTAAGCCAGGGTGAGCCATCGACCGAGAAGCGGCCCAGAATCAAGCCTACGGCGACCAGCGCCAGGGCGTGGTACATCTGGTACGAGGCGCCGGTTTGCCACACGGCGATCATGTCCGCCGACATGCGGTCGCGTAAGGCGTGGGCCCCGAACGCCCCCGCCGCGACGGCGATAAACGCGCTCACCGCGCCGACGGAGAGGAACACGCGGTCCATCAGGTCATCTCGGGGTGGATTCCAGCGTGTCGAACGCGCGGGTGGCAGCAGTGATGAGCTCGTCTACCGTCGCTTCGGTCATTGGCGTGGACAGGGCGCCGGCCAGCTCGGGGGTGAGCATGACGCCCTGGCCGAGCAACGCCACGTAGAACCGCTCTGCTTCCGCTTGCTCAGACTCGTTCGGTCGCATCGACGCATAGTCGTTGACTGGCCTCGGATGGGGGTGGAGCTTGAACAGGCTGCCCTGGCCGCTGACTTGCCAGCTCAGGCCCCGGTCTTCGAACACATCGGCGAATCTTGTTCGGACATGGTTGCCCAGGTGCGCCAGACCCTCGAAAGCCGAGGGCGTCAGCAGAGTCATGGCCTCGAACCCGGCACTCATGGTGATCGGGTTAGCGTTGAACGTGCCGCCGTGCGACAGCCGCGGACCCTCTTTCCCAGACGGATCGAATACCGACATCACGTCTGCGCGCCCGCCGACGGCGCCCACCGGAAACCCGCCGCCAATGATCTTGCCGAGCGTGGTCAGATCGGCCTCGTAGCCGTAAGCCGTCTGTGGCCCGTGATAGCCGAGGCGGAACGAGATGATCTCGTCGGAGATCAGCAGGAGATCCAGGTCCCGTGTGACCTGGCGCAAGTCGGGCAGGAACTCAGGTCCAGGGTCGGGGAAGCCAGGGCGGTGTGGCAAAGGGTCGACGATCACGCCGGCCAGGTCGGCAGCGTGCGCGTGCAGCAGCGCCGCCACGCCCTCAGTGTCGTTGAACGGGAGCTCCAGAGTGGGAAAGTCGTAGGCACCGTGGTAGCAGCCAGCGAAGCGGGCGACCTTCGGCCGGCCGGTGAACGTGCGGGCGGCCTGGACGGCCATCATCACCGCCTCGGTGCCGGAGTTCGTGAAGCGGAGCTGGGCGATGCTCGGCACACGGTCGACGATCAGCTCGGCCAACGCGATCTCGCTCTCCGTCGGCAAGGCGTAGGCGCTGCCAAGCGTAAGCTGGCGGGCCACGGCTGCCACGATCCGCGGGTGGGCGTGACCATGGATCAAGGCCGTGTAATTGTTGACCAGGTCGAGCCGTTGTTGGCCGTCGACATCTTCGATCATCGTTCCCGAGGCTGAGGCGGCGTACGCCGGATGGGGGTGGGTGAAGACGGTGGTGCGTGTATTGCCGCCGGGCAGTACGGCTCTGGCCCTGGCGTACAGCGCCGCCGACCGCGAGTCTGGCTCGAGGTAGGTGTTGCCAAACATTGCGCCATCATCGTACAGAGGCGCCGGCGCCTCTGGGCGCGCGGACGTCTTGCGCGGGTGTACCTGCTGCTCAGCAAGCGGCTGCCGCGTTAACGGCTGCCCCCCGACCTCTCAGTCGGGCGCCGCTTGCGGTACGCTCCGAATGGAAGGAGGGGTCTTCTCTATGTTGCAGACAGGTGAAAAGGCGCGCGCCTCGCGGCGACGGTTCCTGCGTCAGGCAGTCCTGTTGGGTGTCGGCTCGACGCTGCTC
>DASYKL010000033.1:0-8400 GCA_035995405.1 Chloroflexota bacterium | reverse complement strand
TCTCGTCGAAAGCGACGGCACGGCGTTCCTTGTTGAATGCGGGCGGCCCTACCAGCAGATCGTGGACTTTCTGCAAGTGGCGGGCATTGAGCCCGACAAGCTGAGCGGGATCTGGCTGACCCATGCCCATGGCGACCATAGCCGCTCGGCGCGGCATCTCTCAGACAAGCACAACGTGCCGATCTATGCCTCGCGAGGCACCCTCGGCGCATTACGCCTGAAGAACCTGCAACTTGGACGACCGGTCGACTCAGGCAGCACGTATCAGCTCGGACAGATGGACGTGAAGCCCTTTGCCGTGCCGCACGACTGCCACGAGCCACTCGGCTTCAGGTTCGAGTCCGGTACCGGCAACGCTGCACTGGCGACCGATCTCGGCTGGGTACCGCACAACGTCGCGAAACAGTTCCGCGATGTCGATTTGCTGGTCCTGGAAGCGAACTACGACCCGCATCTGCTCGAAACCGGCACCTATCCGCACTTCTTAAAGCGCCGCGTTGCCGGCACCTACGGCCACCTGTCGAATGCCGCCGCCGCCGAAGCGATTGCGCTGTGCGGCGACAAAGCTCCGGGGGCCGTCTGGCTCGCCCATCTGAGTGAGCACAACAACTCGCCAAAACACGCCCTCCAGACGGTGCAGCGCATCTTGAAGCGGCATGGCCTGGCCCACGTGCCGCTCAAGACGACGCATCATCGTCGCTCCAACTTGCGCTGGACCAGCAACGTTGCTCGCGAACGTCAGTTGCCTCTTTTCGAGGAGATGGGAGCGAGGGGTTAGGATTGGGGGGCTTTCGTGAGCCCCAACTCCCAAGTCCCAACTCCCAACTCCAGCGACGAGATTCGCGCTGACTTCATCGAGTTCTGGAAGTCCAAAGGCAGCTACCTCCAGCCGTCGTCCAGCCTCATTCCCTACAACGACCCCACTGTGCTGCTCACGACGGCGGGCATGCAGCAGTTCGTGCCGTACTTTCTGGGCCAGGAGCGGCCGCCACACCTACGCTACGTCTCCGTCCAGAAGTGCTTTCGCACGTCCGATATCGACGAGGTTGGTGACCGCAGCCACCTGACGTTCTTCGAGATGCTCGGCAACTTCTCGATCGGCGACTACTTCAAAGCTGAAGTAATCCCCTGGGCGCTCGACTTCTCCGTCAACCACCTCGGCCTCGATCAGAACAAGCTGTGGATCACCATCCACCAGACGGACGACGAAGCGAACGAAATCTGGCTCAAGGCTGGTATTCCCCAGGAGCGCATCAAGCGTTTCGGCGATGCCGAGAACTGGTGGGGTCCGCCAGGGAAAAGCGGGCCGTGCGGACCGAACACCGAGCTGTACTACGAGCAAGGCCCGGGCTACGGCTGCGGCTTTCCAGGTGACCCGCCAGGCTGCGACTGCGGCCGTCTCGAGTACTGGAACCTGGTGTTCATGCAGTTCAACCAGGACGAGAGCGGAGTTCGGACACCGTTACCCAAGAAAAACGTCGACACGGGTATGGGCCTCGAGCGAGCCACCGTCGTCACGCTCGGCCTGAAGTCGATCTACGACACCGATCTTTTTCAGCCAATTATTCGAGCCGCTGGACAGATCGCAGGAGTGTCGTACGGCCAGGGCGAACAGACCGACTACGCGCTGCGCGTGCTGGCCGATCACAGTCGCGGCATGACCTTTCTGGTCCTCGACGGCGTCGTCCCTGGAACGGGCGGCCGCGAGTACGTGCTGCGCCGCCTCGTCCGCCGTGCGGTCAACTACGGCCGCCGCCTGGGCATTGACCGGCCATTTCTAGGCGACCTGGTGGATGCGGTGGTCCAGCGCATGGGGCCGCATTACCCCGACCTGGTGACGAACGCCGCTCGCATCAAGCAGGTGCTGAGCAGCGAAGAAGAGTTGTTCGGTCGCACGCTGCAAGCGGGCTCGGTGCAGATCGAGCGCCTGGTTGCTGAGGCGCGGGGTCAGGGCGGCAGACCCCATGTGTCCGGCCAACAGGTGTTTGACCTGTATCAAACGTTCGGCTTCCCCGTGGAGTTGACGGAAGAGATCTTGCGCGACGCGGGCGTCAGCTTTGACCGCTCCGAATTCGAGCTGGCACTCGAAGCCGAACGCGAACGCGCTCGTTCCTCGGCCCGCTTCCAGCATGAGCGCCATACGGCGGGCGCCGAGTTTGGCGAGCTGCCCGAAACCGAGTTCCTGGCCTGGACCGATACCCAGAGCCAGGCCAGGATTCTGGCCATGACCGGCGATCGGGTCGTCCTCGAAGCCTCCCCTTTTTATCCAGAGGGTGGCGGCCAGGTCGGCGACGCGGGTTGGATCCGCACCCCGGGCGGGGTCTTCATGGTCAACGACACCCGCTTCGATGCGGCCGGCCACATCGTCCATTACGGCCAGGTCTCCGAAGGCGAAATCGTACCGGGCGAACTGGCCCGTGCCGAAGTGGATGCTCCCCGACGCGACCGCTCCCGACGACACCACACGGCGACCCACCTGCTGCATCGGGCACTCAAGGATGTGCTCGGCGAAGGCACGAGCCAACAGGGGTCCTACGTTGGACCGGACCAGCTGCGCTTCGACTTCAACTACGCTCATGCGGTGGGTCGCGAGGACCTCAAAACCGTCGCTGACATCATCAACGATCGAGGCATGGACGACTTGCCCGTGCACTGGGAAATCGTCGACATGGAGCGCGCGCGGCACATGGGCGCGATCATGATGTTCGGCGAGAAGTACGGCGAACGGGTCCGCGTTGTGTCGATAGGCGAGTACTCCCGCGAGCTGTGCGGCGGTACGCACACCCATCACTCGGGTGAGCTGGGCTCGATGGTCATCGCCTCGGAATCGGGCATTGGCTCCGGCAAGCGGCGGATCGTGGCGTACGCGGGCCAGGCGGCGCTGGCGCATCTCAATAGTCGCCTGAAACTTCTTGAGACGTTGTCCGAACGCGTTGGGGCACGCAATCCCGAGGAGCTCGAAAGTCGGCTGGACGCCATGCTGCAGGAGATGGAGACGCTGCGTCGCGAAGTCGAGCGGCGGCAGCATCTGGCGGCACATGAGTCTGGCGCCCGCCTCGCCGCACAAGCGCGGCTAGTTGTCGACGTCAAGGTCGTGGCCGAGAAGGTGGAAGGCGCCAGTTCGGACGATCTGCGTCGTCAGGTCGACGCCGTTCGCGAGACGCTGAAGTCGGGTGTGGTCGTCCTTGGCTCGGTCCAGGACGGCAAAGTGCCGCTGGTCGTCGGTGTGACAGCCGATCTGACTGAGCGGCTGCACGCGGGCCAACTGGTACGCGAGATCGCCAAGAGAGCGGGCGGAGGCGGAGGCGGCAATCGTGCCGATTTCGCGACAGGCAGCGGCACACAGCCTGCACAATTAGGCGCCGCGCTGCAGCATGCGTTCACCATCGTCGAACAAGCGCTAAATAAGAGCTGAGGGACGCCGCCGCATGTTCTTTCGCCGCGCCAAGATCGCGCCCCGCTCGCAGGAGCTCGTTTTCCTGGACGCCGACGACGACCTGGGGACCATTCGGTCCAAGCTCGAAGCCAGCAGCGCAGAAGAAATCTTCCTCGTCATTCCACGTCGCTCTTCGGTTCTGCGTACGCCGCTCGAATTCCGCATCCTGGCGCGCATCGCTAACGAGATGTCGTCCGAAACCGTGCTCGTCACCGAAGACCCGTCCCGACGACGACTCGCCAACCAGGAGGGCTTCCACACTCGTAGGGGCTTGCGAACACTCAAGCATCTGATGATCGGGCCCGATCAGCGGCCACCACGGTTTGTGATGCCCGACTGGGTGCCGTTGCCCAACATCCTGGGCTTTCTGAGTTTTCTCGGCCTATTGATCGTTGCCGCTGGCGCTGTCCTGGTGGTGTATCCCCAGATGCGAGTGACGCTGGTGCCGCAAACGCGGTCGATCAGCCACGCCGTCGACATTACCGTCGATCCAGACATCAAGACCGCCGACGTGGCGACCGCCAGCCTGCCGGGAAGTCTGCTGACGCTGCCGATCGACGTCTCGGCCAGCATGCCGATTCCGTCTGATCGCACGATCGGGCGCGACAAGGCGCATGGCGAAATTGTCGTGACGAGTCAACGCCCGCAGCCGTACACGTTGCCTAAAGGGACGGTAGTGCGAGTCGATGGCGGGGCCAGATTCGTCACCGATCAGGACATCGCTCTGCAGCCGCGGGTGCTGGCGCGCGTGGGCGTGACGGCGGTCGATGCGGGTACGGGTGGCAACGTCGGGCCGGGCCAGATCACGACATTCGACGGTTCCGGGTTTGACCTGCTCGATGTAGTCAATCAGCGGCCGACGACTGGCGGTACCGATCGGCAGGCAAAAGTGGTGACCGAAGATGACCGCAAGACGCTCGACGACGTGCTCAAGAAGGCCGCCCGCGACAAAGGCTTCATGCAGCTCCAACAGCGGGCTGGATCAGAGCAGACGTTGCCTGAGATGTCGTTGTCGGTGGACGCCAAGGACGAGAAGTTCGACCAGGAAGTAGGCGCCGAAAGTGACCAACTGACGGGGCGATTGACGGGCAGCGTATCTGGCACTGTCTTTCAGAACCTGGCCTACAACGACCTGGTCGGCAAAGTGCTCGAGCGAAGCGCTGGGCCTGACTTGCAGCTTGGTGCGCCGGTCAAAGTGGATGTGCCCGGGGTGCTCAAGATCGATGGCCATAAAGTAGTGCTGCGCTGCGACGCGTCGGGGTTGGTGCAGAGCGCCGTGGACGCTGACGGGATCAAGCGAGCGCTGACGGGGACGTCGGCTCAGGACGCACGGTCGTATCTGGCGCAGCTGAGTGGCCTCGCCGAGGCTCCCCGCGTGGAGATGACGCCGGTGTGGGCGCCTCGCGCATTCAGGATCGACGTCAACGTTCAGGGTCCCAAGTAGCTCCGCTGTGAGGCCCGGTCGCGTCCTGGGACTTGATGCGGGGGAGCGACGCGTTGGGGTTGCCTTGAGCGACGAGTCGCGCTTTCTCGCCACGCCACTCGTGGTCCTCGATCGTGGACACGGCCTGGCACCCGTCCTCGATGCCCTCGCTCTCGTGGTTCAACGTGAGGGTGTGGCGCAGATCGTCGTCGGGCTGCCGCTGAACGCCGACGGCTCCGCCGGCCGCCAGGCGAAACGGGCGCAAGACTTTGCCCGCCTGGCTGAACGGGTCCTCGGCTTGCCGGCGGCCATGTGGGACGAACGCTTGTCAACGCAACGAGCGGAAGAGATCCTGCGGTCGCAGGGCCGCAACCTGCGGCGCATGCGCGAGCGTGGCGAGATCGATGCCGTGGCCGCGGCCGTCATCCTGCAGGACTATCTCGACAACGGCAGCGCTGATCCAACGCCGGTGGCACCGGGCGAAAAGCCTCGGGGCCTGGAGGACTGACGGCGGCATGGTGGCGCGGCTGCTTGTCCTGCTCTTTGCGCTGATCGTGATCGGTGTTGGCGCAGCCGTGGGCTACTTTGTGCTCGGCGACTCGACGCCGCTGCTCGGCTCGCGCATCGGCGCCCTTGCTGATCCGTTGGCTGCCGTCGACCCGCAGGACGCCACCAAGCAAGTCGTCACCATCTCACCTGGCTCCACCGCCGGCGACATCGGGACCGATCTGCAGCAACGCGGCCTGATCCGCTCGGGCCTCGTCTTCCGCCTGGCCGCCGAGCAAGCGGGCGTCGGATCCAGCCTGGCCGCCGGGAACTACGAGCTCAGCCGCTCCATGTCGACCACCGAGATCATCCAGGTGTTAGCGAAGGGCCAGGTCAAACGTGGCCTGATCGCGACGATCCCGGAGGGCTGGCGCAGCGAGCAGATCGCCGATCGGCTGGACACCACGGGCGTTGCCTCTCGCGACGATTTTCTCAGAGCGGTCGCCGCGCCGGAGACGGTGCCCGGTTTCGACGTCGTCGGCGCAACCGCCGCGCCCGCCAAGCTTGAGGGCTATCTGTTCCCCGACACCTACGAGGTGCAGCAGAAGGTACCCGGCACGCAGGCGGCTGAGTTGATGGTGCGGATGTTCAGCAAGCGCGTCGGCGAGGCGCTACGTGTTCCGCCTGAATCGAAGTTGACGCCATACCAGGTGCTGACACTGGCCTCGATCGTTGAGCGCGAAGCCAAACAAGCCTCAGAGCGCCCGACGATCGCCAGCGTGTATATCAACCGCCTGACGGCGGGGATGCCGCTGCAGGCCGACCCGACGGTCCAATACGCGGTTGCCACGCGCGATGGCTCTGCCGCCGCTGCTTACAGCTACTGGAAGAACGAGCTGACGTCCCAGGACCTGCAGATCGACTCGCCGTTCAATACGTACCAGGTGCGTGGCTTACCGCCGGGGCCGATCTGCAACCCGGGCGAAGCATCGATCAGGGCCGCCGTGCAGCCCGCCAAAACCGATTACCTCTACTTCGTCGCAAACACCGATGGCAGCGGCACCCACCTTTTCGCCAGGACGCTCGACGAGCACAACCAGAACGTGGCCAAGGTCAATCAGCGGTAGGACGTAACTCATCCTGCAGCCAACACCCTTTTGTTAGACTTGACTTGTTTCATTCCACACGCGGTCAACGCATGCTCTCCGTGCTTCTCAGTAGCTGGGAGGTTGAGCGACCGCGGAGGACCTAACGGAGGTTCCAAGAACACACTATGCCTGCACCTGTCCAGATGAAGACGCTCCTTGAAGCGGGCGTCCATTTCGGTCACCAGACCCGTCGCTGGGATCCGCGCATGCGGCCCTTCATCTTTACCGAGCGCAACGGGATCCACATTATCGACCTGCAACAGACGGTCCGCCGTCTCGACGAAGCCATGGGTTTCGTCCGCCAACAAGCCGCCGAAGGCAAGACCATGCTCTTCGTCGGCACCAAGAAACAAGCTCAGGACACCATCTCCGAAGAGGCCACCCGAGCGGGCATGCCCTTCGTCAATCAGCGTTGGATGGGTGGCACGCTGACCAACTTCAGCACCATCCTGACCCGTCTGCGCCGCATGGAAGACCTCGAGCGACGCAAAGAAGGTGGTGAGTTCGAGCAGCTGCCCAAGAAGGAAGCCATCCGTTTGCAGGATGAGCTCGACAAGCTGCAACGCATGCTTGGCGGCTGGCGCAAGACCTACCGCCTGCCAGACATGGTCTTCATCGTCGATCCACACCGCGAAGGCATCGCCGTCGCTGAGGCGAATCGGCTCAAGCTGCCGATCGTGGCGATGGTCGATACGAACTGCAACCCGCAGCTGATCGACTGGCCGGTGCCGTCGAACGACGACGCCATTCGCGCGGTGCGCCTGATCGCGGGGAAGGTCGCCGACGCGATCGTCGAAGGTCGCGAAGCGCGCGCCGCGGTCATGGGTGAAGTCATCCCCGGCACCGGTCTGGAAGAAGGCGACATCGAAGAGATGCCGTCCGAGCTGCCAATGATGACCGAAGAGGACTTCATGATGGAGGACTACGACCTCGACGAAGACGAGGACGCGTAAGCAATGGCAAGCACGACTGAACTGATTAAAACGCTGCGCGAAAAAACCGGCGCGGGCATCATGGAATGCAAAAAAGCCATCGAGGATGCCGTCGGCGACATGGGTAAAGCCGAGCAGCTGATCAAAGAACGCGGCCTGGCGATGGCCGAAAAGAAGGCCGGCCGCGAGGCCGGCCAGGGCTTGATCGACAGCTACATCCACGCCGGGCGTATCGGCGCGATGATCGAGCTGAACTGCGAAACCGACTTCGTCGCGCGTACCGACGATTTCAAGCAGCTAGCTCGAGAAATCGCCATGCAGGTCGCGGCGACCAACCCGAGCCGCATCAGCAGCTCCGAAGCGTCGACCGACGGAGATGTGCCGCTGCTCGACCAGCCGTATATTCGCGACGGCAGCAAAACGGTCCAGGAATTGCTCAACGAGACGATCGCTCGCGTGCGCGAGAACATCGTCGTCAGGCGCTTTGCTCGGTTCGAGCTCGGCGGTAACTGAGCCATCGTGGAGTCGCCCGTGAACGGGCACGCGGCGGATAGCGCGCTGCGATACCACCGCATTCTCCTCAAGCTCAGCGGCGAAGCTCTGCAAGGGTCGGCAGCGAACGGGATCGACTTCAGCACGCTGGAGTCGATCGCTCGCCAGGTCTCCGCCGTCACCGAACGCGGTGTCCAGGTCGGTATGGTGATCGGTGGCGGCAACATCTGGCGCGGTGAGCCTGCCGCGGAGCGAGGCATGGACAGAGCGACAGCCGACTACATGGGCATGTTGGCAACTGTCATGAACGGCCTGGCCCTGCAGTCAGCGATGGAACGGATTGGCTTGCACACCCGCGTCCAGAGCGCGGTGACCATGACCGAGGTTGCCGAGCCGTATATCCGGCGCCGCGCGATTCGCCACTTCGAAAAAGGCCGTGTGGTCATCTTCGCCGCCGGCACTGGCAACCCGTACTTCACTACC
>DASYKL010000032.1:0-3276 GCA_035995405.1 Chloroflexota bacterium | reverse complement strand
ATTCTGGCCCACTGGTATGACTGGCACAACGGGCGCGACCGGCACCGGCGTCGGTTGTACGCCAGTCGCGGGTGTCGTTGTCGGCTGCTGATCGGTCTCAATCAACCACGAGCCGCTTTGGTCGACTAGCGTGTACACATTCGGACTGATCGATCGCGCGGTCGTACCGTCGCTATACGTTGTGGTCCACTCTTCGGTGGTGTTGGCGGTGGCGGTCGTTCCAGTGACGCTGACAGCGCCCCAGGTCAACTGATTCAGGATGATGGCGGTGGCGCCCTGCGCGACCAGCCCCTGATTGGTCTGGACTAACTGACGGTAGTAGGCGGCGGTCGCGGTATCGGTCATCAGCGCTGGATTGGCCGTGGCAAGGGCCTGGGCTTGTTCGGCATTGGCTTGCTGAATGACCGCCTCGACCGCGGCTACCTGCGGGTCGGCTTGGGCTAGCGCGGTGGATTGGATGGTCATTCCCACGAGGGCGACGGCGATTGCGACGGACGGGCGGCGATAAATGGCAGAAGCAATAGACAGCAAGGTAGGTCTCCTTCAGGTGCGCAGTTGTGCCGCGTCATCAGCGGCATGCTCCCCCTCAGCATGGCGCGATTGCTTCGCGGAGCCATGCTGCATCGGAACGAGGCGCCCTCGGCCTTAAGCCCTACCCCGTATCTCGCCGCTGTGGCGGTTCGGATCTTCGACACAGACAAGAAGCTCATGCGGCGGTGGCGGGTTGAGCCGCGAGGAAAGCCACCGCCGCCTGCTCCATGACCGGAGTGAACGCGTGCGCGACATCGGGAAAGACCGCCAGTTGCGCTGACACGTTCAGTGAGTCCAGTGCCGCGACAAACGCCCTGGCGCGATCCAGGCGGTCGTTGCCCTGGTAGGAATCAAACTGTTGCGGTACGTCCGCCGGATTGGTGTCGTTGTTACCCACGCCGATCCAGAAATGTACCGACTGCAGCTGCGCCGGCGCGAACACCTGGCCGATCGTCGCTGGGAAGTCGGCAAGGCCGTACGGGAATGGCAACGGTGTGCCATCGGGAGCCACCGCGTCAGGCAGCGTATAGGAGCCGGCGGATGCGGCGGCTACCGCGAGCGTCTGCCGCGGATACGCTTCGGCGAAACGATGAGCGAGCTGCGCGCCGCGCGAAAAACCCAGCAGCATGACCGTCGGGTCGAGCGGTTGATTCGACTGCGCACGAAGTTGGGCCAGGTACGACGACAACCAACTGACGAGCTGCGGGTCCTCCTGCGCTACTTGCGCCGGGTCCATCCAGTTGCCATACGCAATGGTCGGCGCAACCAGCACCCAGCCATATCGATCCGCGCTCGCCGTCAGGTCACTGGCGAACGTCAGGCCATCGCCGCCAATGCCATGCAAGGCGACGACCACGCGCAGCGGCTGGCCGGGGACGGTGGTCTGTGGCATACGCACGTACACCGACGTGACGTTCGGTGGGAGAGCCGGCGCGGCAACGGCGCGTACTGGACTGACGAAGCCGACGAGCAGCAGCAACGCCAGCCCGGGCGTTATCCATTGGTATATCCGTGTCACCCGGGGAGGACCTGCAGCCTTGCCTTCGACACGCTCAGATGCACCGCGTCGACGTCAATACGGTCGATCACCGCGGCGGGAACGACGACCTCGCTTCGCCGCCACCAGTGTCCACGCTGCAAGATGACGTCAGCGACGCGATCGTCAGTCGGCTGCAGCACGAATGCCAGCAGCGTGCCTGCCGGACCGTCGCTGGCTTCGACGCGGGTATGGCTGTGCACCGCTAACTCACCGGGCGGCACCCGCTCATGCTCGAGCAGCAGCGTCGCGAACTCGGGATAGGCGAGCGGCCAGGTCATCATCTCGTCGGCCATCATCCACGCCGTGCTGGCATCAACGGGAACCGGCTCGGTTGCGGTGAAGAATTCGGTCTGCGCTAGTTCGGCGGCCGTGCAGTGCAGCTGCACTTGACGTGCGGAGCTCGCTTGCAGCAACGACACCGGCACCAGGTGGTGGGGGTGGCCGAAGCCTTTCATCTCGACCACCAGGTGGGTCACGACGTCGCGCGCGGGGTCGAGGATCACGTCTGTCAGATGCCCAGCGGGGCCGTCCGTGCACATCACTTGAGCGTTGAGTCGAAGTTCAGTTGTCATCGCATTCACCTCGCTTTTGATAGAGCCTGTCAAGGCCGTCTGAAGTGGAAATGAATGCTGCGTGAGAACTTATTCATCTTGGCTTCCATTCCGTCGAGCGGCCCGTCGTGGTCGCTCGCAAGGCGGATGGTCGTCGCGCTTTGGTCAGCGAGACTGGCCGATGGGCGGCTTCGTGCAGTGCCTGGATCTAGGAGCTAGGAGCTAGGAGCTAGGAGGACGTTGAACTGGTGCGGTCACCCGAGGGGTTGAAGTCCAACGGAGCGATGATGTTGCTCTGCGGCGCAAGCAACGCCGCTACGGAACGCTGCTGATCGACCTCGAAACACACCGGCCCATCGATGCTCATGCGCAGCGTCGATGCGGCGTCTGGGACTCGGTCATCAGCGACAATCGCTCTACGCTGCGGAGCCACGTTGGCGACCTGCAACGTCGGCTCTACTGCCGCTGAGGATCTCCGCGCAGTCGCATCCACCGGTAGTCGTATCCGTCCAGGTCGACTACCTTCGACGCGGCTGGTAGTGGCTCGTGGACGTCGCGGCCAAACAGGTGGAGTAACTCCTGTGTCTCGGCCGGCCAGTCGACTTTGACGCTCACCGTTGCGCGCGAAAAATTGTGCACCGCCACTACAGTTCGACCCTGCCACGTGCTGGCGTGGGCCATGACGGCGGGATGGTCCGTCTTCAAGAAACGCAACTCGCCCCAGCCGAACTCGGGACACTCTTTGCGCGTTCGGATGATCCGTTCGGTCCAGTTCAGCAGCGAATCGGCGTCGAGTCGCTGTGCCGCCACGTTGATGCGCTCGTAGCGGTACTCGCCATCGCTGATGACAGGAGTGCGAAGCTTTTCCGCTGGCGCGGTGGAGAAACCGCCATTGGGTTCGGCGGCCCATTGCATCGGCGTCCGAATGGCCTCGCGCTCGGGCAGTTGGAGGTTGTCACCCATCCCAATCTCCTCGCCGTAACGGACCACTGGCGTGCCGGGCAGCGTGAAGGTCAGGCTATTCAGCAGCTCCCAGCGTCGACGGTCGCCTTGCAGCATGGGCATCAACCGCCGACGGATGCCGCGCCCGTACAGCTGCATCCCGGGATCGGGCGCAAACGCTTTGAAGCACAGCTCACGGTCCTTGACACTGAG
>DASYKL010000031.1:0-8007 GCA_035995405.1 Chloroflexota bacterium | reverse complement strand
GTCCATGGTTTTTTCTCGTCGGCTCGCTTCGCCCACCACGCCTCGTGATAGAGCGCGCCGAATTTCTGGATGACCGTGGGATCGGTCAGTATGAGAAAACGGCCCGGCTGGCGATTGCCGCCGCTCGGCGCTTTGATAGCGGCCTCCAGGATCAGTCGCAGGTCCTCGGTTGGGACGGATTCGGGTCGAAACCGGCGGATCGACCGCTGGCTGAACATCGCTTCGCCAAGCCCCATCTTGAGTCGGCCGGTGTCGACCCCGGTCTGTACTTCAGTCGTCATCTTCAGTCTCACTTTCCACGGCAGGCAGCATACTCGTGGTGACGCTGGTTCGCCGTGCCCAGCGATCAGCTTCGGCCATCCGAAAGAAGTCGATGAGCGCCGCGTTGAACAGCGCCGGCTCCTCCAGGTTGACGGCGTGGCCGCTCTGCGGCAGCACCAGCAATCCAGCGGCCGGTAAATGCCGCTTCATGAACACTGCTGCATCCACACACGGCTCGTCCTCGTCACCGATGACGATCAGCGCTGGGACATCCAGTTTGTGCAGGTGTTCTTCGAGGGCGAAGATCGTCGGTCGCTGCCGCAGGACGCCGCGCATGATCAGCGCCTGGCCGACAGGCGAGTGGTCGGCCAGCTGGCGTTTGAACACCTCCCAGCCGTGGCGATCCTTGCGCTTGAACGGCTGGCGCGTTGGGCCTTCGGCATAGGTTTCCGCAAAGCCCTCGATGCCCCGCGACCGAATCAGCTGGACGGTTCGTTCGATGTCCGCTAGAAAGCCCTGGCGGTTGGTAGTGCCCGAGCCGGCGCCCACGACGGCGATCGTCCGACACCGCTCGGGGTACTTCAAGGCGAAGTTCAATACCACGCTGCCGCCCATCGAAAAGCCGACGAAGTGGGCCGAATCCAGACCAAGGTGATCCACCAGGGCACGCAGGTCTTCGATGAGGATGTCTTGCGAGTACGCCTCCGGATCGTCAGGGACGCTGGAAGGCGGAAAGCCGCGATAGGTGAACGTGATGCAACGATACGTTCGGCCGAGCGCCCGGACCTGCGGATCCCAGGAGCGGTAGTCGCCCGCGAACTCGTGGCAGAACACGACTGGTGGGCCGTCGCCAGTTTCCTCGTAATACAGCTCGACGCCATTCAGCGCGACACGGGGCATAGCGACCTATGTCACCACAAGGGCGAGGTCGTCAGCAGCGAGCCGGGCGAGTCGAGCGTGCGGCGTGCGATTTCCTGCCAGGTGGCAGTGTCGTACCCGACCAACGCCGCGGGTTGCGGGCCGCGGCCCTGACGCAGGGTCGCTTCGGTGAGGTACAGCCGATCCGGACCGTACTGGCCAGCCCCATACAGAAATTGATCGCGCATCAGGGTCGCGATTTCGGCGTGTGTGGCCGGATCGAGGACGCTCAGACGGGCGCCGCTGAGCGTTCGCGGTCCACGCTGGGGTGGGGCCGCCGCGCCAGGTCGCGTCCAGGCGGGAGGGTCGAGCTCGAACAATCCACGGCCGTTGAGACTGACGGACAAGCGTTGGGCGATCGGATCGATGGTCTGAACCTGCCATTTGCGCGTGTCGATCACTTGCAGCCCGAGATCGTCGGCCGGCGTTTCGGCCTGATGCCAGGCATACAGAGATGCGCCGTCAGGACTGATCCCGAGCCACGCCCGGCGGGTGCCGACCTGCGCTATGGCATCACGCAGAGAAACGCTGCGCTCCAGGCGCTCCAGACGCGGCGCCCGTGTGTCGACCACATCCAGCACGGGCCGATCGGCGTGCACGACGTAGTAGCGGCTGCCGTCCGGTGCGACGGCCACGCCGGGCGTGAGCGAGCCCTGGGGCTGATCGGCGAGCCCCAGATTCAACCCGGACAGCGGCACGCGAATGCGTTCGCTCAGCGTTTTGGGATCAAAAATGGCGACAAACGCCGAGCCTTGCACGGCGGCGCCATCGCGCGCATTGCCCGCGGTCTGGCCGCCGAGGACGAAAACAGCGGCCGCATTTGGTGCCACGTCGAGGCGAGAGGGCACGAAGTCGAGCGGCACCGAAATCGGCGGCGCAGTGCC
This sequence comes from Chloroflexota bacterium, assembly GCA_035995405.1. Taxonomy (GTDB): domain Bacteria; phylum Chloroflexota; class UBA6077; order UBA6077; family CF-72; genus CF-72. The sequence goes on along the minus strand of DASYKL010000031.1, from coordinate 5,944 downwards.
GTTGGTGTCGATCAGCCACAAGCGGCGCTGCTCAGGTGGCGGTGTGCTCGTCACCACATAGAGCCCGTGACCGTCAGCCGTCCAGGCCAGGGGCGCATCAGTGCTGCTGGTCAAGGGCACTGGCGCTCGCCACTGCCAGGCGTTCAGGTCCAGGACACGCAGCGTCGCCGCGTCGGCCGTGTCACAGCGCTGCGTTCCGCTCAGGCCGCTGACGACGGCGGCGAGGTCGCCGCCGGGCTGAGTCACCAGGCGGGTGCTGCACGCCGGTGTCTCGAGCGGCTCGAGGCCGGGTGCGTCGGCTAGCGTGTTGGGATCGATGGGCCGCACGAGTGTCGGGCCGCGCCCGGGCGTTTGTGTGGCGAGCACCAGTCGCGCGGCGCGGGCCGGTTTCGCCACGACCGTCGGCTCAGGGCTCCACACGCAGCCACTCAACACCAGCATGAGCGTCGCGGCCGCGAGAACGCGCACGACGGGAGGCTATCAGGACGGACTGCGTGCGCTCTGGAAAGACGTTGCGGTCTGCCGCCGGGCGTAGCGAACGAGCGCGAGTACGCCGTTCGCGACGAGCAAACCGATCAACAGGAACACTTGACCCGCGCCGAAGAGCTGCGCTGCGCCAGCTCCCAACCCCGCCACGAGCCCAAACCAGAACTGGTCTACGTAGCGGTTGGGCGAGGTCGGCGGATCCGTCAGCATGAAGAACGCCAGGAACAGCGCCGCCTGGACGAAGGGTTCGCGGAACATCTCGGCGACACCTTGCGGACCGCCAAGTGAGGCGAGCGTAAAGAACCCGAAGTACGTCGCCAGAAACGTCAGTACCAGTGGAAATTTGTTCAGCCGGTCGGTCAAGAACACGCCGCTGGCCAACAACACGCCTGCCCAGACCCAGGGTAGGTCGCCGAAGGCGCCCCACCAGCTTTCGCCGCTGCCAAATGCGATTGGTGCCCACAGCAAAGCGAGTGCAGCCGGATTGAAAAGGTGCTCGCGAGCAGTACGAAGAATACGTTTGCTCAAAATAGCGAAAGCACTGGTCCAGGCCACGACCATCCACGACTCGTTGGTCGACAAAATGAAGAACACGATCAGCCCACTGAGCAGGGCGCTGACTGGCCAGCGCCAGCGTCGTGCTTCAACGAACATCCAGACGGCGTCGATCGCGCAGCCAGTCAGCACAGCCGCCAGCAGATTCGGAAGCAGACCGAGGCCGCCTGACTGAGGCATGACGATCGCCAGAGTCAGCCCGAAGATGATGAGCAATTGGCCCTTGGGCGTGCGCAGCGAGCGGAGCATCTACAGGTTTACTCGGACGATCGAGCCATCCGGTGCAACGAGGACGCCGCCGACGCCCTGTTCCTCGAGAAACGCCTGGCCGCGATGTCGGCCGAGCACCATCGCCGCGGTCGACAGCCCATCGGCTGCCATAGTGGTTGGCGCGACCACCGTGACGCTGGCCAGGTCAGTCACGGGCTGATGGGTGCGGCCATCAAGGATATGACCTTCAGCGCCCGGTCCTGGTGCGCGGCGTTCGTAATCGCCGGACGTGCAGACCGCCGTGTCGGTCACCTCGAGCGTTTGGGTCAGTAAGCCGGCAGCGCGCGGATGCTGAATGCCGATCCGCCACGGCTCGCCCGCGATGTTGTGACCCCGCACGTACAGATCTCCGCCTGCTTCGACCGACACGTCGGCAAACTCGGCGAGCTCCTGCACGGCCAGATCGATCGCCAGGCCTTTGCAGACCGCGTTCAGGTCGAGCACGAGCGGCCGACGCAGCAGAACGGTTCGCCGGCGCCGATCGAGGTGTACATCGCGGTAGCTCAGGTTGGTGGCGTCGATTGCCGAGTTCACTGCTTCACCGGAGCGGTAATGCACGTTGAAGCCCAGCTGCTCGAGCGTCGCACCGATGGTTGGATCGAACGCGCCGTCGGTTTGCGCGGCCAGATCGAGAGCAAACGCGGTCACCTCGAACAACAGGGTGCTGACTTTGACTGGTTGTCCGACGTGGTGCATGAGCTGCATCACTTCGCTGGCTGGATCGAAGCGCGTGCAGATGCGCTCGACCGTCTCGAACCAGGCCTGAGCCCGCTGCACCACCGGCTCGATGTGGGCGCGGGGGCGCTCCGAGAGGACCTGGATATTGACCCAAGTATCCATCGACACCGTCGCAAAGTCGTGCCGCGCGCGCGGCGGAGCAGCTCGCAACACCTCTTAGCCTGCTTTCGACAGGGCTTGCGAAACCGCGCCGCGAAACGCCTGCGAGCTGAACGTCGCACGACTCACAATGTCTACCTGTGCCGTTTGCCGCTGCACGACCTGGGCCGGCAGCCCAGCGATGTCGCGCACGGGGTACTGCAGCGTCGAGCGGGTGATGGTGACATTGGCAATGCGCCCGGCCTGGATCTCGATGCTGACCCAGACGTTGCCGCGTCGACTGCTGCCTTGCCCGTCGTAGGTTCCGTCCTTGAAGGTGCCCGTGAGGGCCGCGGGTGCGCTGCTCGCGACCGTCGGCGCGGGGCGTGGTACTGACGTCGGCTGCACCAGTGGCGCGGTTTGCGGCGGCGCTGGTGGGTTGACGACTCGGGCGAGCGGTACGGACGTCGCGGTCGGCTGCGGCGCGACGGTCGGCCGTGGTGGCGCGGGCGCAGCGGCGGCCAGCGCAATCGGCGCCGCGGGCGAGGTCGCGCCGCCCGTTGCGCTGGCCGCACCGATGGTTGCATCAGCCGACTGGGTGCGGAGAAAGCCGGCTACGTACACCGCGGCGATTGCCGACGTGCTGAGCGCGACCAGGCCACGATGCATGCGACTTGCTGGCATTGCTTGTTAGACAGAGCCTAACGCGGCCGCATTGGCCGATCTTTAGACCACCATTAACAAGTTGTCAAAGTCGACATGTGAGACCCCATGTCAGTTGGCAGGACTCGCCTGGCGCGAGCACCTGCAGATCGGTGCCAGTCCGAAAGGCATTGGGCGGACAGGTCATGGGCTCAATCGCCAGACCACGCCGCCGCCGCTGCGGTGCCAGCGTGTCGCCAGTGAAGACCTGCAAATAACGATATGGCGCGTCGGCCCACAGGTCGACCTGGCGGCCGCCCCCGTCGTCGCTCAGTCTGGCGTGGCACCGCCCGTCAGTGTCGCGTCCCAGATCCGTAAAGCACTCGTCGATCACCAGCGGGCCGATCGCGCGGGGGTAGCGGAAGTCGAACTCCGTATCGGCGGTTGCGATCAGCCGCCCGGTGGGCAGCCGCCGCTCGGGGTTGAGCTCCAGGCGGCTCGCGGCTGCCATTTGGAGAACTGCCGAGTCGATGCTTGGCCTGTCAACCGTCAGGTAGGGATGCTGCCCCGCGCCAAACGGGAGGGCGCGGTCGCCGATGTTGCGGGCCGTCGTGTGAACCGTCAGCCCCGCGGCCGTCAAGGTGTACTCCAGGTGCAGCCGTAAGCTGAACGGGTAGCCCGGACGGGGGTGGAGCGTTACGCCCAGCCGCACGCGCTCGGCGCTCTGCTCCTCGACGGTCCAGTTCACCCAGCGGGTGAGCCCGTGAATCGCATTATGCCGCTCGACCTCGTCAATCGGGAGCTGCAAGGACTCGCCCTCGAACTCATACTGCCCGTCGGCCAATCGATTCGGCCATGGCAGCAACGGCTGACCGCGGGCGCCATCGGCCATACGCCCGACCGGGTAGCCGTCCAGCACATCCCAATCGCCGATGCGGTATTCGCGCACACCGCCACCCACTTCCACCACCACCGCACGCTGCGAGCCGAGGCGAAGCTCGACTTGTCGTCCGGCTGGTGGTTCACCAGCCACGTCAGGCTCGCTGCGGCTGGTTGGACTGGACCTCGGGATTCACAAACGACGGCAGCGGCTCGCCGCGCATGCCGGCGAACAGGTTCTCCGCGGCGATACTGGCCATTTGTCCCCGCGTCGCATACGACCCGGAGGCAATGTGCGGCACCACCAGACAATTCGACAGCGTCAGCAATTTGTGGTCACCCGGCATTGGCTCTGGCTCCGTCACGTCCAGTGCGGCCGCGGCGATGGTGCCGTTCTTGAGCGCCTCGTAGAGTGCATCCGGATCAACCACCGGCCCGCGCGACGCATTGATCAACATCGCCGAGGGCTTCATCTTCGACAACCGCTCGCGATTCATCAGGTGGTGTGTTTCTGGCGTGAGGTTGACGTGCAGCGTGACAAAGTCACTTTGTGCCAGCACCTCGTCCATGCTGGCTCGTCTCGCTCCAAGACGTTGCTCGTCCTCTGCTGAAGCTGCCTGCACGTCGTAGTACAGGACCTGCATGTCGAAGCCGCGTGCGCGCTTGGCGATCTCGCGCCCGATGCGTCCGAAACCAAGAATGCCGAGTGTTGCGTGGTGCACATCCGGACCCAGCAGCAGCATCGGGCCCCACGTTTTCCAGCGATCCTGGCGGACATAGTCGTACGCTTCCGGAATCCGCCGCGCAGCGGCCATGAGCAGCGCAAAAGCCGCGTCAGCAGTGGTCTCCGTCAGCACGCCGGCGGTATTACCGACCGCCACTCCGCGCCTGGTGCAGGCCGGCACATCGATGTTGTCGTAGCCCACGGCGTAGTTACTGACAACTTTGAGTCGCGGCCCAGCCCGATCGAGCAGCTCGTCGTCAACCTCGTCGGTGAGCAGGGCGAGAAAACCGTCGACGCCGGCGACGCGTCGCAGCAGCTCGTCACGCGGCGGTGGCAAATCGTCCTGCCAGATGTCGGCATCGGTCTGAGCGACGATGCGAGCGAGACCCTCGTCGGGGATCTTGCGCGAGACGAACACGCGTGGCCGTGAATCGGTCGTCATGCTGTCATCGTAGGCGGCTTATGACGACGAGCGCAGGGCCGCCCGGGCAGCGTGGTAGCCGCACATGCCGTGCACGCCACCTCCGGGCGGCGTCGACGACGAGCACATGAAAAGCTTCGGATTGGGCGTGCTGTAGGGCACGCGCCGCAGTGCCGGTCGAGTCCACATCTGCGACAGATCTTGCTTGCCGCCATTGATGTCGCCGCCGACGTAGTTGGGGTTATAGGCCTCCATTTCGGTCGCCGTTTTCGTCGCGCGAGCGAGGACTCGCTTCCCAAAACCGGGCGCGAAGCGTTCGATCTGAGCTTCGATGGGGACGGTCATGTCGACACATGAGCCGTGCGGCACATGGCAATAGGCCCACGCCACGTGCTGTCCTTGCGGCGCGCGCGACGGGTCGGCCACTGTCGGCTGAGCGAAGATGACAAACGGCCGAGGGTGATGCTGATCGTGCCAGACCGCACGCTCGGAGTCCGCGATTTCCTCGAGCGTGCCGCCGAGATGGATGGTGCTGGCCTCACGACACGCCGGCGCGGTCCATGGCACGGGTCCGTCGAGGGCCCAGTCCATCTTGAAGACGCCCGGGCCATAGGTGAAGCGTTTGAGCTGACGGCGGTAGCTCGGGTGCAGGTCTGTCTTGTCGAGCGCGAGCAGTTGTCGCGGCGTCAGGTCCGCCAGAACCACATGGCTGGGTGGCAGTTCGGCCAGTGAGGTGACGGTGACGCCCGTTTGTGTGTTGCCACCCAGCGCGTGGAGGTAAGACACCAGCGCATTCGCCACGTTTTGCGATCCGCCGCGAGCGACGGGGAATCCGGTGCTATGGGCGAGCATCCCGAGAACGAGGCCGAAAGCAGCCGACGCTGGTCGTTCCAGCGGCAAGATGGAGTGGGCCGACATGCCGCCCAGCAGCGCTCGGGCAGGGCCCCTGCCGAACGCCAGGCGCGCGAGCGTCGTCGCCGGCAGGAGCGCGATGGCCCCGAAACGAGCCAGCGTCAAGGGATGGCGCGGCAGTTTGAGAGGGCCAAGGATGTGGTCCAACAGCTTGCGCCAATGGGCGACGTTCGGGCCCATGAGACGTAGGTAGGCCGGGCCGTCGCCATTCAGGCCGGCTGCGGTCTGCTCCAGCGAGC
>DASYKL010000030.1:0-1503 GCA_035995405.1 Chloroflexota bacterium | reverse complement strand
GCCGCAGCTTTGGCAACCGTTGGCGCGGTCTGGGCGGCCGCGTTGGTCGGGACCGCGGCCACAGGCGTGGCACCACCGCCTTGTTGCGCTGCCACTGGCTGCGAAACGTTCGTCCCGCCCGCGGTGGTCGTCGCCGACGGTTTCGAGCTTCCGCCGCCGATGAAGGCGAGCAGGTAAATCAGGGCGTAAATGGACGCGACGGCCTTGATCCAGATGGGCCACCTGGTGAACGCCCACAGCAAGACGGCACCGACGGGCGCTATGAAAATCGTGGCGAGAGCGACAAACCAAGTGGCTTTGAACCAGGGTCGTCTAGTTGGCAATGGTGCGGGTACAGGTGTGGACACGTTTCGTGAATTTCCCCTCGTGGCCACCATAGACATGGACGGCCCGGCTCAACTTGCCGTGCGATCGTCTGCTTTTTTTATGCGTCGCGGGCGGCGGATGATAAGGAAAGACAGTCCTCTGGCCAAAAATGCGCTACTCGCATCAACGTGCGGCGCACGGGCCAAGTCGCCGTGCCGAGGCCTGGCTGCGACCGTTCGGGGGGTCGACGCCACGCCGCCTTGTCCAGCGCAAGCGCACATCTCTATACTGGACGTCTCCACGCCGAAGTGGCGGAATTGGCAGACGCGCTACGTTCAGGGCGTAGTGGGAGTATTCCCGTCAGGGTTCGAGTCCCTGCTTCGGCACCAGTAGAAGTAATACCTCAGCGCTCCCGAAACGCGGCGGCAGCTTGGCGGTAGCCAGGCTGTCTCTCGAGACGGAGGCGAGTAAACCGGGCGCTCCGTCAGAGACTCGGCAGAACCTGGGTGGCGGCGCCGAATGTCGAACGGACGATGGCACCGCCTTTCATCACCAGACGCACGTCGTACAGCGCGCTGAGATCGACGAGCGGATCCACGCCGGCCGAGCCGATGGCGATCAGATCGGCCAGTTTGCCCACTTCGATAGTGCCAAGCTGATCGCCGACACCGCATACCTCGGCCACGTTGGCCGTGGCGGTGCGCAGGGCTTCCAGCGGGCTCAGCCCTACGTCGGCCATCAGCCGGATTTCTTCGACCAGCGCGGGTTTGCCGTCGAACGTCTCGATGCCCACCGATAATGGCAGACGCGGCAGGTTGTCCACACCGGCAATCAGCGTCAGGCCAGCCTGCACGGCTTTGTGGACCATCGCGTGATGCGTCCGACCAGCCGCTTCGGCATTGCGCGCGAACCATTCAGGAAAGGCGCCCGAACCGCGGATAAAGGCGCCGTTCCAAGCCTGGGTCACCGTCAGCTGAGGCGAAAAGACGCAGCCGTGCTTGACCATCGCCTCGATGCCGCGTTCGGAGACCATGAAGCCGTGCTCGATGGTGTCCGCGCCGGCATCGGCAGCCATCATGACCGACTCGTCGCCGGTGGCATGGACCCCGACGTGTTTGCCCCAGCGGTGCGCTTCCTCGACCGACGCGCGCAATTCGGCCAGGGTGACCGTCGGTTGTTCGACCGATTGCCCGCGGA
>DASYKL010000029.1:0-3629 GCA_035995405.1 Chloroflexota bacterium | reverse complement strand
CCGAGCGGGCTGCCGAACGTCGGCGACAGGTCGCGCACCTGCACGCGGAACGTGATCAGACCGTGCGCCGCATCGTCCAGCACCTGGAAGCGCTGCATGTCGAAGGCGCCGGGGTGGAAGTCACCCGCGGTGGGGTAGGCGTAGTTGCCTGGTCCGTGATCGTCGTTGTCAGGATCGGCCACGTCGAGCAGGACGGTGCCGGGGACGAAGTCCCAGACGACGGTGCGCGTCGCGTGGGCTGTCGCTCCGCTAGGGCTGACGGCCACGACGTTCAGCACGTTGGTCCCGCCTGTGATCGGCACCGCAACGCTGAAATGACCGTCGGCCGCGGCAGTGCCACTGGCGGTCGTCGTTTGGCTGTTGTTGTCCTCGTTGGTGGCGGCCACAGAGACGGTGTTGCCCGCCGCCGAAACGCCGCTGACGGTGACCGGCGAGCTGCTGACGGCCGACTGGTCGGCCGGCGCGGTCACCGTCAGGGTCGTCGCGAACTGGGTGTGCTGGACGTAGCGCTGGAGCGTGTTGCTGGGCTGCTCGACGAGCCGCTTCTCGACGATGTCGCGCAGGAGCCTCGGGTAGACGCCCGCGGCCCATGTGAGTGGCGCGGCCGATCCCGCCGAGTGGCCATTTGCAAAACCAATCGAGGCCAGCGTCGGGTCTGTCCCAAATGGCGAGGGCGGCAGGTCGGCCAGGTTCCAGACTTGTTCTGGAATCAGGCCGATGCCAGAGGCTTGCGCGCGCATGCTGGTCAACAGGTTGAGCGCCGTCGTCCGATCGTCGCGCAGTACGGCGAATTCGCCGCGCTCGTTGGATAGCACTGGCCAGGGGTGGCCCGTGCCTTTGCCGGATGGCGCCCAGGGATGGCCGTCGCCCGCGCCGTCGCCGTAGCCGTCGCCGTTGTAGCGCAGCCAGCCTGGCCCGGTCGGCATCTCGGCCTTGATGGTCGCATCGACGACCTTCAGCGACCTCAGGACGTCGGAATCGCTCGCTGGCAGCAACCCGAGTCGAACCAGCTCGAGGAACCCAGCATCGATCACCGCCCGCTGATCGAGCGTCGGACCGCCGTTACCGACGTTGTAGCTGATCGCCGCGTTCGGATCGCCGGTCTTGGACAGGCGGATGAAGTACGGGTCTGCTGAGAGCGGGCCGTTGGTGGTGACCGTCCAGCTTTTGATCGTCCGCTGCCAATCATCCGCGACGCCGCGCCAGATCCTGGCGCTCAGCGGGTCGTGGTTGGCGTCGGCGAGATCGGCCGCGGCGATCAGCCCGGCGATCTCGGCCGAGATGGTCGAAGGGGAATAGCCGCCCTGCTCTTCCCAGCGTTCGGGGCCGAAGCTGGGACCGTGACTGATGACGAAATTGGCGCCCGGCTTGATGCGCTGCTCGTAGAGGGTCGCGTCCGTCATGTGCAGCTGGTTGGCCATGAGCAACGGGTAGCTGGTCTCGTCCATTTGCACGTTGAACGTGTCCGGCGCCGGTTTGCCGTTGATCAGGCTGTTGCGCGGCATCGAGCCGTCGGCCTGTTGCTGTCGCGTCAGCAGATACGTGGCGACATCTCGGGCGGTCTTGACGTCGCCAGCGACCAGCAACCCGGTCCAGGCCTCGTAGGCATCGCGGGCGAAAACCTCGCGATACGAACCGAAATACGTGTTGGCGGGATCGCCGGCTGAGACCGCCTGGCCCCACGGCGAAGCCAGCGACGCGGCGATCGCGCCTGGGAACGTCTTGTCTTCGGAGGCTTTGACGACGTTCACGCTGAGGTAATAGGCGTTGACGAGGTCGTCCCAGCGGCTGCGCTGGACGCCGGCCAGCGAGTGCGGCGGCGCCGTCAACGCGTCGTCGTACTGTCGCCAGCCGTCTTCGTAGCGCTCTTGCAGGTCATCGAAGTCCGTTTTGAGCGATGTTGCCGCCGCCTGCTCGGCCGCGGTCTGGGTCGCGCCGAAGCCCAGCACCAGCGTGAACTGCTCGTCGTCAGAAAGGTCGACACGCGCCGTTTGGACCAGGTTCCCCAGCCGCGCATCACTATGCAGGCTCGTCAACGCATGCGCGGCATCGAGCTGGAGCAGACCGTCGCTTGGGGCGCCGACGAAGCCGTTGCTGACCTCGAGGAATGGTCTGGACGCGTCGAGCGCCGAAAAGACGGGTTCGGCGTAGTCACGGTTGGCGGCGTTCGTTGCCGTGACTGTGTCGAGGGCGATGGAGATCGAGTGGCCGGTCGAGAGGTCGACTGTCCCGCTGTCCGCGCCGCCGTTGCCGGACCCGCCGCCGCCATTGCCGTTGATGGTGGGGTCGTAGCGGACGTACAGACGGTAGTTTTCTGCGTGGCCGACGAGGGGCTGGAACCGCGTGCGCATAACGACCGTGTTCTGGCCGGGGTCGGTCAAGTAGTCCGTTACGATGCGGTACTTGCGGTTCTTGGCGGTAGTCGTCACCCGACAATCTAGCGCCCGTCCGCGGCGGTCGAGGACCTGCGCGCTGTAGGTCATGTCTCGCGTTTGGAGGTCGGTAAACGTCTGGCCGTCGGTGACGATGTACTGCAGCGTCTCGACGTTGGTGTTGTCGATGGTCGGGTAATAGACGTCGCTGAGGACGCCATTGGCGACCGTGAACCAAACTTTCGAGCGAGTGTTGCGGGCTGTCCCGAGGCAGTCCTTACGCGCCAGGTCGAAGTGCGACACCGCGCCCGGGCCATCGACAGCCGGCGCAGTCACCGCGGCAGCGGACTGCGCCGCTACTGCCGAGACAGGTGTCAGAAGCAGAGGTAGAAGTAGCGCTCCGAGTGCCACCGCGCGCATATCGGGCCTCCCTGAAACGAACGCGGTCCAGCATAGACCCACAACGGCTACGCCGCACAATGCCGGCGTAGCCGTTGCGCTGGGTCGACGGTCTACTCAGCCATCGACTTCGCACACCCCTGCCAGGCAGGCGAGTTCCTGGGCGGCGGTCGTGAGGTCAACAAAACAGAGAAGAGGAGCCCGATAGAACGTATATTCTAGAATTGTCCATGAAGGGTTGGATATATCGGTGGCGGAACCTTACCGATGGGTGGTCATATCTTGGATCGACGCTGCACGTTCGCAAACGGCGAAACCTTCACCTCTGCTTGCTCCGCGGGGGCCGGCATCATTCCCGCCATTTCCAGGCGGTGTGGAACAAGTACGGCGAGACGTCCTTCAGCTTTGAGGTGCTGGCAGAGGTTGTCTGCGCATCCGAGGTCGAGCTTCGCGATCTAGAGACTGAATATCTGAACAGATATAGCGGCAGGCTTTACAACGCGGCCCCGCAAGCGCGATCGGTGCTCAACATGAAGCGATCGGACGAAACTCGGGCCAAGATCAGCGCTGCACTACGAGGTAAGAAGCCTTCGCCAGAAAGTCGGGCTCGTATGTCCGAAGCACAGCGGAACAGGCTTGCCAGCACTCGTAACCTGGAGCCGCTCATGGCGTCCAGGCGAGGCGTGTCGCTCACTCCGGAACATCGGGCCAAGATCGGTGAAGCAAACAAACACCGAACTGTTTCTGATGACACCAAAATGCGAATGCGCGCGGCTCAGCTCAACGCCAGGGCAGCTGATCCAACTCGTTGGAGTCGCGCTGGTGGAGTCGTCGGGCATCGACATTCGCCTGAAACAA